>QMOR01000004.1 GCA_003648285.1 Bacteroidota bacterium | reverse complement strand
TCTTGCCATTCCATTCGCAAGTGCCGTAGAGCCTGTCCCGGGTGACACCGCTCAGATCATCTACTATTGCATTACGCTCTCCTAAGAGGCGATTGTAAAGTGTTGATTTTCCGACATTCGGCCGGCCAACAATCGCGACTACATTTGCCATAATTCTATTTAGTATCCAAACCTCTTGAGTGACGCTTCATCGTCACGCCAGTTTTCTCTCACCTTGATGTTGAGATCGAGAAAGACACGTGTCTGTAAAAATGATTCAATATCTTTTCTTGACCGGGTACCCAGCCGTTTTATTGCTTCGCCGCCCTTTCCGATCAGTATCGATTTTTGCGACTTGCGATTCACGTAGATCACGGCTCGTATTCGGGTGATTTCTCCCTGTCTGGATTCTCCAATCTTAAAGTCTTCGACGACCACTTCGCACGAATAGGGGATTTCCTGATGGTAAAGGTCAAGAATATTGTCCCTGATAAATTCTGTGATAAAGAATCTTTCAGGTCTGTCGGTGAGCTGATCTTTTGGATAGAAAGGTGGATGATCCGGCAGGTTTTTTACAATCGAAGGCAAAATCTCACCAATGCCTCTTTTGTGCATGGCAGAGATGGGAAATATCTGCTGAAATGTGCCGAGGTCCGTATAATGTGATACGAGAGTATCGATCCGCTCCTTATCCACGAGGTCGCACTTGTTTAGTATCAGATACTTCGGTACATCGAGTTTGGAAACTTCCTCAACATGCGCTTCCAGTGCTTCGCCCTTTTCGAGAGCCGTGGTAATAAACAGGACTACGTCCGCATCCTGGTATGATGAGCGGATGAATCGATTCATGGCCACCTGCATCTCATATTGCGGATCGTGAATACGACCAGGAGTATCGGAGAATATGATCTGAAAATCATCAGTATTTACAATTCCCAGAATCCGATGGCGCGTGGTCTGCGGTTTGCGATTTATGATAGACATATGCTCGCCGACAAGCACGTTCATCAACGTCGATTTACCGACATTGGGATTGCCAAGTATGTTTACAAAGCCTGCTTTGTGTTCCTGTTGTGTTGTCACTGCGATGGTAGAGTCCGTATTGTTACACCGCAAAGTTCATCAATTTGGTTGATAAGTGTATGAGGTTTTATCATACGCCAGTTTAAATCTTGAAATGGGCCACCGAGCAGTACATAGTTGTGGATTCCAGTCTCCCTTATTTCAGTCTCGACGTGGTCCAGCATATTGACCATCGTCACCCAGCCGTTTACTTCGCTTACGTCTTCGTACCACTCTTCGTAGTAGTCTGTATCTGACCCGTGAAAGTTGAGGACATTTTCAAATATGAGCAGGTATTTGCAAATGCCTTGCCCCATCATGACATCGATCACGTTTCGTTTGAGATGCATGATGTCATTTGTAAGGCAATCATTCCATTCTCCAATAAACTCGATGATAGCATAATGCGCATCGTAATCCACTATCAGAATCTTGGCATATAATGTAGCACTGCCAAACTCATCCCATTGCGGATGAATAAAGTAGTTGTAAATCTTTTTAGAATACTGAAACTCATCGTATTGTTGCCCATAGAATGGCGATTGGTCATCCTCAGCAGCGATATATCGGTCCCGCCATTTGTAATATGGTTCTATGTCGTGCATTTATAAGTCAAAAATGAGTAAAAACTTCGCAACTTTCAATCTTGATTTTACAAGATTTTTATCTATGAGTCCAACCATTAAGAGAATTATTTTATTGTGCTGATATCCATCACCGGACCTGAATGCTCGGGAAAGACGACGTTGACAAATTACCTGGCGCGTAATCTAGACGCAACACCTGTACTAGAATTTGCACGGGCGTATTTAAGCGACAGGGATGGAGTATACGGATTTCATGATTTGGATGTGATAGCCCGTGGGCAGCTGAGACTTGTCAACGAAGCTGGTTGTTCTACTCCAGCCGACAGCCGAGATCTGACAAGTCTTGTGATCACGGATACCTTCTTGTTGGTGGTAAGGATATGGTCCATGCACAAGTACAACAAAATATCGGAGGAGGTGAAGCATCTATATACGGCATACCAGCCGGATGTTTACGTTTTGTGTAGACCGGATATGCCGTGGGTCAAAGATGCACTCCGTGAAAATGCACGTGATCGCGATGCGCTGTTTGCAGAATACCTGAAGCATGTCAAATCATCCGGGATACCATTTGTGATAGTCGAAGGAGAAGGGGAGGAACGCATGTCACGAGCACTCGAGCAGGTCAGCACGTTGATTCAAAAAAACATACCTTAGTCGCATCAAGTGGGGTGCCTAATATATTTCTGGCTGAGATCAAACCCGCGTTCAGATGTATGTCAGAACAGGAACCTGCCCGGGTAATGCCGGGAAGGGATATAAAAGAAAAGAACAATTGGGAACGATTCAATCGAAGAGTATGCGGCTGCTAATTTGCATTGTATTTTTGTCTGTGGCGCAAGTAATCCACGCGCAGTACAGAATCATTGGATTCGTGTACGATGCGGCCGAAGACCCATTTATCGGTACGGAAGTGCGACTGACGGGTGGAGAGGGAAAGATGGTTACACATACAGATCTGGAAGGTAGGTTTGAGTTTCACGATGTCGTACGAGGTGAGTACGCAATACTTGTGATCACCGATTATGGCCTGATCGAAAAGAAAATAACCGTGAGGACAAGTCTTGAGCTTCACTTGCAGAGGTCTCGCAATGTCAAAATGGACGAAGTCGTTGTACGCGCAGTGCGCTCAGATGATACAGCACCTATCGTAAAAATGCACCTTGATGAAGATGCAATCCGTGAACGCAATCTGGGTCAGGATGTGCCTTTTTTACTAAAATGGACGCCATCGACGACCACCACTTCTGATGCAGGCACAGGCATAGGCTACACGGGAATACGTATTCGCGGAACCGACCCCACACGGACGAATGTGACGATTAATGGCGTACCCCTCAACGATGCTGAATCACAAAATGTCTTCTGGGTCGATCTGCCGGATGTAATGGGTTCTACAGAAAGTGCACAGATCGTGCGCGGAGTGGGTGAGTCCACATTCGGCACCGGTGCATTTGGTGCGACAATAAACTTAAATACGAACAACACGCATATTGAGCCCTATGGTCGGATTGGAGGTACGGTTGGCTCTTTTGGTACCTATAAGGGCAGTGTTGGATTTGGAACAGGACTATTGGGAAATCACTGGACAATAGACGGGAGGGCGAGCATCATTCAATCAGATGGATATATCGATCGCGCTTCGGCTGATTTGAAATCCTACTTTGCGTCGGCCGCATACATCGGCTCGAAGACCTCAGTTCGATTTACCACATTTGGTGGGAGCGAGGTGACTTATCAGGCCTGGAATGGTGTGCCAGCACAGTATATCAATGATCCCGAACTCCGTACATTCAATACCGCAGGAATGGAGAAGCCGGGCGATCCCTATGACAATGAGGTGGATGATTACACACAGACACATTACCAATTGCATGTCAATCAGTCAATTTTTACACAGCTTCAAGGCTTTCTGACATTACATTACACGCACGGCAATGGATTTTTTGAGCAATACAAGAATGCAGAGTACTTCGATTCAGCGTTCAGCGATTTTCTTGCACAATACAATCTCGAGAATGATGATGTGATCAGGCGCAGATGGCTGGATAATGATTTCTACGGGATCATCGGAGGGTTGCACTTTACTGATCCGGCAGACAAGTATACATTCAGAATAAGTGGTGGCTACAACAAGTATGCGGGTGATCATTTTGGCGAAATCATCTGGTCTGCCACTGACGCAGATGTAGCAGATCTACCATATTACTACTTCAATGATGCTACAAAAACCGCCAGTAACATATTTGCAAAGCTGAATTACAATATCAGCGACAGATTGCGATACATGATTGATTTGCAATATCGTGCTGTGCAATATGACATAGACGGCCTGGATTCTGACGGAGCAATTTTATCTGAAAGTGTCAAACATCAATTTTTTAATCCCAAAGTGGGCATAGGCTACCAATGGACAGAGCATCTGACGGTCAATTACTACTTCGGTATCGCAAACAGGGAGCCTAATCGCGAAGACTATATTGCTGCGTTGGAGCCAGACAGGCCGTTGCATGAGCGTCTATATGATAATGAGCTGATCCTGACATACAATCTTGAAAACCTGAAATTCGAAGCCGTAGGGTATTTCATGAAGTATAAGGATCAGCTTGCTGTCACTGGACAAATAAACGATGTTGGCGCGCCCACACGGGTGAATGTTGATGACAGCTACAGGTTGGGAATCGAGATCAATGGGCATTATGCGCCAACCACCAGATGGGATATTTCGCTTGGGGCGACATTAAGTCAAAACAGGATTAAAGAGTTTGATGAGCACATCGCAGATTTTGACACGGGGATCCCAATTGTCGTAACCCACACGGACGTGGATCTGGCATTTTCTCCATCGACACTCATCACAGGGAGCATTGGATATCAGATTTTGCAGCTGGACAAGCACGCGGCAATGATAGCCCTGATGACAAAACTCGTAGGACAACAATATGTCGACAATACGGGTAACCCCGCTTCGCGCATTGACTCATACTCATTTAGCGATTTGCAGTTGCAGTATGCCTTCAAGTGGAAGAGTGAAAAGATATTGAAGGTCAATGTGTTAGTGAGAAATATATTTGACAGTAAATATCACACCAACGCCTGGAATTATCGTTTTAAATCAGGGGCAGATTACACTGCTGACAATCCGTACGTAGAACTTGAAAGTGGGGATGTCTATCACGAACGCGGTTACTTCCCACAGTCAGGGCGCAACCTGCTGGTTGGATTATCACTTCTCTTTTGATGCACTTGGAGTGCCCAGATTCCACAGCATACCTATCCTGAAGTCCCAGGGTATCCGCGAATAGTTGATATCGTCCAGTACGTTGTAGTGAAGGGATGTGAGGAATTTAGCCTTTTCTCCACCAGACAAGAAGCCGATGCCGATGTAGACATAGTTTTCAGTCGTACTAACTGTGACAACTTTACCGTTTTCAACTATAATCCCCCCCGGACCAGCCACGGGTTGCTCAATAAAAGCGTGTTCGAATTCGATGTGGGCAAAATATTTGTCCATGATATCAAACCGTGCAAAGATGCCCGGACCGACGTCAAAGGATTCAAATTTATAGGAATTGCCATAGAAGTCATATAGCCGCTCATACCGATAGGCCATCCGCACCATGACGCCAGCAGAAACTGTTTTGTTAAGTTGAATAGCCCCAACAGGAGTCAGGCCAAACCTAAAGCTATTATTGAAAAAACTTAGGTCACTTAGATTACCTCCGACCCATACCTTATCGAGAAAATTATCTGACTCCAGGGGCCTGTTCGTCCTTTCACTTCGTGTCTTTTTTTTCTTGCTCTTTTTGGAATATCCGGTTTGGGCCATTCCGGGTAGAGCCAGTACAAGTAAGAATATGAAAAATATCCAGCGTTTCATTGAATTGTGTTATGATACACAAAAGTACACGTTCACATGATGTGTAGTATCAACATTAATATTTTACTAACACTTGAAACGTATTTATGACGTCAAATATGTAATCTAATTGACAATTATGTGGCAATCAGTAATCAACGTAACCGAGATTATTTGGATATATTTGAGCCGCGAACGATTCGAAAAGGTCTTACAAACTGATTTTATGTGTAACAATTGGTGCTTTCTGCAGAAAGCTTTGATTCTGTTAATTTGTCTTTCCCCCTTTATTTCAAACGCACAGCACGACCCATTCAGCGGAAAGGTGGTTGATGAGCGGCGTGTCGATCTGAGTGATGTTCTGGATGCTTACCAGCTATATTCTCTTGATCTGCCTGAGTTGAACCGATACGTTCAGTCAGACGCTTACGACAATCATATCGTATTGAATTTGCCGGGTTATGGTGTGTTTGATATCGACCTTTTTCACAATCCACTCAAGGCGGAAAACTATCACATCAGAATCAAGACAGCTACTGGTATTGAAACCATTCCCGATGATGGTAAGATAAAAACCTTTATGGGCTACGTCGCGGGTGGTCAATACGAAGTGAGACTCACTATTGATGAAGACTTTATCAATGGATTTATTGAACTCCCGGAGGATGAACTCTATTTCGAATCCGTACGGTTCAGGAAGAAGGGGACACCATCGGATCAAATCCTGGTCTATAAGAAATCGAGCATCACAGAGGAATTTATATTTGATTGTGAGCCGATGCAAACCCCGGGACATTTCTCAAATGAGGAGCCGGCAAGTACTTCTGAGCGATCAGTTGGTGATTGCCTGGAGGTTGAGATCGCATTGGCAGACGATTGGCTGATGTACGAAGAGCGCAATGAAAACCTCACCGACGTCGAGAACCATAATATGGCTGTCATAAATAACGTACAGGCGAACTATGATGACGAATTTGCCGATGAGTTGATGTTTAATGTTGTTGAGATTTTTGTCTCGACTTGCAGCACTTGCGACCCGTGGCCTTCATCGACCAATGCGGGCACCCTCCTCAATAGTTTTGGAAACTGGGCAGGCGCGGGATTTGGTGCAGCCCACGACGTGGGCAGTCTGTGGTCAGATCGCAATTTTAGCGGATCTACTATAGGGCTGGCATGGCTGGATGCCGTGTGTCAAACTTCTTTTAAGTACAATGTCCTTCAGGATTTTACGGGAAATGCAAATTTCCTGCGTGTACTTCAGGCACACGAATTGGGTCATAACTTCGGTTCGGGCCATGATCCATCAGGATCAGGAACGATCATGTCACCTACAATCAACAATACAAGCACATGGTCTGGATCATCTGTCAATCAGATAAACAGTTATGTATCAAGTGTTGGCTGCCTTGCTCTGTGTGCATCAGGACAACCTCCTGTTGCTTTGATTGGATCAGATTTGCAAGAGGGGTGTAGTCCACTAACAATAGAGTTTAATGACCTCTCCGTAGGCTCACCTGACACCTGGAACTGGGAGTTTGAAGGCGGGACTCCGGGATTCAGTAACTCGCAGAATCCGATCGTTACCTACTTGACCCCAGGCACTTATGATGTGACACTCGAAGTGTTTAATGGAGTGGGGAGTGACATCATTACACTTCAGGATTATGTTACTGTACTTCCTGATCCGGAGTCTGATTTTACGTTCACGAGTGATGAACTCACGATATTTTTCGTGAATCTTTCAATCAATGCAGATAGCTATTTCTGGGAGTTTGGAGATGGGAATACGAGCAATCAGGTGGACCCGGTCCATACATATGCCACGGATGGTCTTTATGATGTGACACTTACGGCGACAAACGGATGCGGGGAGATCGACTATACGGTAGTCATAGATGTGGTGAGTGTACCAAACGCAGATTTCTCTTATACCCCCGGTGAGGGGTGTGTTCCTCTTGTCGTGAATTTTTTCGATGCTTCCTCGAATAATGTAGATGCATACCTGTGGGAGTTTCCCGGTGGGGATCCCTCTTCGTCTACACTTGAAAACCCGGTGGTTATATATCATCTTGCTGGAGTTTATGGGGTATCACTCACCGTTGTAAATGAAGCTGGTGAAAGTGTGCTGGCATTAGATGACGCAGTTATTGTCGATCCGCTCCCTGTAGCAGATTTTGAAGTATTCATAGCCGGTTCAATGGCCGATTTTGACAATCAGTCTGAGAATGCCAACGCCTACACCTGGGACTTTGGAGATGGTAATGGATCTACAGAGGCAAGCCCGTTGCATGACTATCAGAGCGGTGGCTTATACACGATCATGTTAATCTCTGAAAATGACTGCGCAAGTGATACGGCGATTCAAGTGATATCAGTGGCTGCTATTCCTGTAGCTGGATTTGGTATATCGGAATCGATGGGGTGCAGTCCGCTGCAAGTGATATATAGTAGTACGAGCACTGGTGATGTTGAGACTTACGCCTGGTCATTTCCAGGTGGCAATCCGATATCTTCTACTGAGATGAATCCTGTCGTGACGTATAGTACGCCCGGAGTATATGATGCTGAATTGATTGTGACAAATGCCATTGGTTCAGATACGATTTTAATAACAAATGCTGTGATTGTGCAAGAGCCTGTTGTTGGTGCCTTCTCATTTGACATCAATGGATCAACCGTCGACTTCATAAACGAATCGATGGGTGAGGAGTCTTTTGTATGGGAGATTGCGGGTTTTGAGTATACAGAAGAAAACCCAACTGTCGTCTTTAGTGAAGATGGAGTGTATCTGGCTCAACTCATTGTCACGGGACCATGCGGATCGGATACTGTGGTACAGAGTATTACTATTTCAACACTACCTGTAGCAGGTGCCGGTGCATCAGCCACGAGCGGATGTGAGCCGTTTGTTGTCCAGTTTCAGGATCAGTCGACGAGCAATGTGATTGCTTGGGCATGGAGCTTTCCAGGCGGAAGCCCGGCGACTTCGAATGCCCCAAATCCCTTGGTGACATATGCTGTGCCGGGAGTGTATAGTGTGAGCCTGACGGTGACAAGTGCTGCGGGAACTGATAACCTGACAATAGATAATCTGATCACCGTCGACCCTTTGCCCGAAGCAGATTTTGGAACGCTGCAAAGCGGAACGGAGGTTGAGTTTGGAAATGCATCTGTCGATGCAACGAGCTATCTCTGGTTATTTGGTGATGGCAGTTCATCCGAAGAAGAAAATCCTGTCCATGATTACGGGGAGTTTGGAGAATACGAAGTACTGCTTATCGCAATGAATGCATGTGGGGCGGACACCCTGATTCTGCAACTTCAACTTGCAGCGTTGCCAGTGCCATGGTTTACAGCGGTTTCAGAAGTGGGCTGTGCCCCATTCGTAGTGGAGTTTGTCGATGCTTCGCAAAATGGAGCTGAAACGTGGGACTGGAGCTTTCCAGGCGGAACCCCGTCCACCTCGAATGTGCAGAATCCTGTTGTGACATATGACCTCCAGGGTATCTATGATATCACCTTGAAAGTTTCGAATGCTGCCGGAGCGCAATCACTTGTCAGAGAAGAGTATATCGTTGTAGGCGACCGTCCTGTATCCGAATTTAGTGCTGAAACAGAAGAAGATGAAGCAACATTTTTGAATCTTTCGATGGATGCCGATGCATATTTTTGGGATTTCGGTGATGGCGAGACAGATACCATTGCAGAGCCGGTACATGTGTACGCGGCTTCAGGAACATATACGGTTGTGCTCATCGTGTCAAATAGTTGTGGAAGTGACACCTCCAGTATCGAGGTAGTCGTGACAACTACGGCAACAACAGATCCCGCAGATGGCATACACATTGAGTTATGGCCAAATCCGAACAACGGTGTCTTCAGCATTGATTTTCAAAGCTACAATGGCGACCTGAATATCACGATTGTTGATATCACAGGCCGCACTGTGCATGCCGAATCAATTCAAGCCCCAGCGCGCATCGAATTATCACTGAAGGATGCACTTGCTCCCGGACTTTATCATGTCGTGATACAGGGTGCAAATGTCAGAGAGGTGATGCGGGTGGTGGTGCAGTAGTCAGAGATTGCACCAGTATAGTGACAGCACTAGTAGGCGGGCAAATCATCCCTTGTAATCGATATCCTCGGGGCAGACTCTGATTCCGGCCTTTTCCGTCGAATGATTTTCTTTCTATTTGTCATTAATGTCTTGATTGTTTCGGGTATTAATGGACAATACTTCTTATGGGCTTGAAGTATCGTTTGTTTTTGTACCGGTGAGTAATCGACCGAGATTACTCTTGGGCGTATAAAGTCTGCAGGAATGTGAAGGAGCAAAATCATGTTCGGGGAAAATGGATCGGAGCAGAATGAGGAAAGTGGAGTTGTCGTTAACAAGGATTAACAATAGGCAAACATGTTGTGTGAATGGGAGGAAGTGGTGTTGAAAGTACAGATTGCCATATGATATTTTGCGGGCATCTTTATATGCGGTAAAAACGTTTTGTATTCATAAGAAAAATCAAAAGAGTAAAGTGTCAGGTATGTTGGTCCGGTGATAGGCTATAATCAGGTAAATATTGCACTGAAAATCATTAGCTTAGCGCTATCTTTTCCATTCGGTAAGGGTGTGGGCTTGGATACCGACAGATGTATACATTTTAATTGGGGAAATTGATCTCATGAAAAGAATCTTATTTTTTCTGCTATGTGCAGTATTGACGCATGCTGCGATAGCTCAGCCTGTGAACGACGTGTGTCTCGATGCCGTCTTGATAAGCTCCGGTGATCTGGATGACGACAATGGGAGTTGTCAGGCAACTCAGCCCGGTACGACAGTCGATGCTACACCCTGGGATGTCGCAGGTGCAAACTACATTGGAAATTGTTGGAACGGAGCAGACACCCTAAATGTGGTGTTTTTTCCTTTTCAGGCGCAGGGTGTGAGTGCCTCTATTGAGGTGCTGAATGGCCCTGATGATTACTACATTACAGTTGTAGAGTTTAATGCCGGCGCGTGTGATGGTACCAATGCTACTGAATGGGGGTGTGGTGACAATGCACCAATCGTGTTTGACAATGACCTGACCATAGGGAATACGTACTATGTCATTGTTGCATTTGCTAACAATACACCTGGATCGTTCGATCTCTGTGTATTTAATCCCGAACCAGCCGATAATGACGAATGTCTTGGCGCCATGCCACTGCCGGACATTGATGGCAATTGCAATACGGTGCCTTTGGAAAACTATTACTACCCATCTTCTGAGGCAAATGTGCCAGCATGTTTTGGCACAGCGACACAGTCAGTGTGGTTTAAATTTACTGCACAAGGTGTCAGCATAGCAGACCTGCATATCGAAGGTGCTCCGGATGTTGCAAATGTCGCAGTATGGGATTTTGCAGGAGTGGCAGGATGTGATCTGGCTGCTGGGACTCTGATGACTTGTCAGAATGATGTCGACGTGAACAACCCTATCACAATGGATAATCTTCTGGTGATAGGTCAGGAGTACTATATCGAAGTCACATTTGATAATGATGCAATCGGTCCTTTTGATGTGTGTCTGGATGCCCCGGAGCCGGCATTCAATGATGATTGCATGAGTGCAGTTGAGTATCCTGTACTGGAACTCTCAGAAGAGGATAATTGTCTGACAAGTATTGGAGTAGAAACCCTCAATAATGACTGGCCGTCAACTGATCTCGGCTTTCCCCCTTGTTGGGACCCCAATGCCACATTCAGTGTGTGGTTTTGGTTTGTCGCCCAGGGACCGGATGTGGATATCGAAGTGACTTCCACCTTTGGCAGTGATGAGCAGATTGCAGTCGTCGAATTTGCCGGTGGAAATATTTGTGATGGCCCAAGTGCGGGAGTGCTCGAGTGTACAGTAGGTGAAGATCTTGAAATAGATGATGAACTCGAGATTGGAAATATCTATTACGTAGTCGTGGGATTTGATGACAACGATATCGGTGACTACTGTATTAACATCTTCAATCCGATGCCGCCGGATAATGATACGGCATGTGCCGCAATACCATTGGAGACAAACGGTTCTTGTAATGCAAATGCGGGCCCGGCATGTATAAATGATTGTTTTACCACGGAATATGCGAATCCTGATGATTCGCCAACACCGAATGGTGTCACCCCGGATTGTATGCCATTTATAGAGAACACGGTCTGGTTTACGATGCAATTGGCCGATCCGAATAATGTTGGATTTGATATTATTATTGAAGAGGGAACTGGGCAGAATTTGGGGGCGATAATCGGATTGCTCGATGATTGTACAGGCCAGTTTGATCCTAAAGCCTTCTACTGTAGTGTTCCCGATACGATCAAATTTGGACCAGTTGACGAAACGGAGACTTACTATATCATAGTTGGTACGCAGGAAGTTGATGAAGGAACATTTTCAATCTGCATAGATGAGATAGAACCATGTTTTGATAATAATTTTTGCGAGGATCCACTTGGAATCAGTTCGGCAAATGACATGGGTGAGCTGATCACTGTCAGTCCTGATGGAACGGGAAATTGTGCCGGAAATGGTGACCCCTTCGCATGTGTGGAAGGATGTAATGTTTTTGCCGATGATGTTGAGGTAAATACAAATTGCCTCGGTAACAACGACCCGGTGGTATGGTACACTTTTACAACAGATGATAATGCGGCAATCGCTAATATCATCATGACGAGTGATGACATTGATGCGCCTGCATTCCAGTTGTTTCTTGCGCTTGATGGAACATGCGGCGATTTACAGCCGATAGGGAATTGTACGACTGGCTCTGGAGGAGAGGCTAGCCTCACGGGTCAGGACGTAGGAGCCGGACAGATATATTACATCGCTGTTGGAGGAATTCTGACAGTAGGTGGGGATTTTGAATTATGTATTTCGATTTTGGAAAATTTGAGTTCATGTACACTTGACGCCGATGTGACAGTAACCAATAGGTCATTTGACGGATCGCTAGAGGGGCCTTTTTTCCCAACAGAGGTAGTCAGTGTATGTATGAATGTGAACACATATACTTCGTCTGGGAATAATTGCCAGTGGATACAGGGAGTTATTCCGACTTTCGGAAATGGATGGGATCCCTCCTCTTTTGACGGGGATGGAATGCCAATCGGTGCGACACTAAACGGTAGTGCCTTTCCCGCTCCTGGAATCTCAGGAGGAACGACTTGGGAGTGGTTTGGAGATGTGACCTATCACCATGACAATTGTTTTTATAATGTTGGGGACTTTGATGGGAACGGAACTCTTGATATCTGCAATGCACTATATGATGACGAATGTACAGGACCCGGACTGACCGGAGGCTCGACAGGGCCATGCTGGCAGGATACTCCGGGAAATCCTTTACCATATGGATGGTTTGCTTATGGTATTAACGGACTGTGCGCTACACCTGGTCATCCGACGGTAGATTATGGTGACGGAACCTGTTGTAGTTGTAACATGGGTCCATGGAACTTCTGCTTTGATCTCACGGTAAGGCCATATCCCGAATGTCAGGAAGACGAAACAACGATGGACTTGTCTCTGGGTTTCGTCACAGTAGCTGACGGAGAGGTTGGTTCCTGGAACGGTGGTCCCAGTGTTTGTGCAAATGATGAGCCAGTTGATGTGCGTCTGCCCGGTTGTTGTGTGGAACTCGTCTATCTGTTTGATGAGCATGATCCGATATGTTCAGGTGGATTATTCAATTGGCTGATTGATCAGCCAGATATCGATTTCTGGGAGTGGACAAATGATGCCAGTGTTGTAACAGGTGCGACTGATGGGGAAGGTGCTAACTTGAGCATCATTCTTGATAATCTTGTAAACCCGGGCGCTTCTACAGAATTTGTAACCTACACCATACTCGGTTTTGACGGTGGAGAATGCCCCGCTGTGATCTGGGAAGTTACTGTTGAAATATTTCCTGAAATCACTCTTGAACTGGAACCATTCAGAGCCTGTGCGACACCAACGAATCCATATATTCTGATCCCTACCGTATCAGGTGGAGACGGCACGTACTCGTACGAATGGCAGGATGGATCTACGGATCCAACCTTGTCGATAGATATGCCACAAGCCAATCTGTTTTATACTTTGACTGTCACGGATGCTACCGGTTGTAGCGCAACTACAAAAATTCTTCTCGATGTATATGAGACGTTTGAGGTAGATATAGACGCGTCATTACTGGAGATTTGTGCCGTTGAAGGCGATATTGATCTTAACGCATCAGCGGATGGAGGCATTGCGGCTTATACCTTTGAATGGACTTCTCCGATGGGTAATAATCAGTCCGGACCAAGTATCCAGGTCGACGAAACAGGCCAGTGGAATGTTCTGGTTACTGATAACGAAGGTTGTATGGGAGCTGACTCTGTGAGTCTTGAGTTTTTTGAGTCACCGGATATATCGGTCGATCCTGTATCGATCTGTTTAAATAACCCAAATACGCAGCAGATCATTGCCATTGTTGAAAATGGACAGGCTCCGTACGAATACTTTTGGATGACACCATCTCAGGAGTTTACCACGTCATTTATTGTGGTAAACGAGATTGGGAATTATAGTGTCACCGTGACCGATTTTAACGGATGTACTGCGGTGGAAGCATTTCAGGTTGAAGAGAGGGAGAGTCCAAATGTCGTTCTGCCTCCGGATATCATCAAGTGTGAAGCAGATTTGATCCAGGGCGTAGACATTGAAGTGGATGATGACTTTAGCTTTATACAGTGGAACTGGTCTACCTCTGAAACCGGCCCAACTATAAATATTACGGATGTCGGTACCTATACAGTGACTGTGACAAACGATGGTGGGTGTACGAGCTCGGCCTCGGTTTCTGTATCCGTATATGATCCGATTCCCGACTTGTTTGTAGATACAGTATGGATTTGTCCGGGTGGTACTTCTGATATCAACGGTGATCCGAATTATTCGTATGAGTGGAATTTTACATCTACCGGATCATTCTATCTCGCCACGCAGGAAGGCGTCATTTTCGTATTGATCACAGATATTAATGGCTGTACGCGTGAAGAGGAGATCGAGGTAGTAGAGTCTGCCAATTTGCCTGTGGTATTTATTGCAGATACGGTGATTTGCAGTGGCACTCCTGTCGAAATTTCGATAAATCCTTATCCGATTGCGAATTGGTACTCCAATACAGAACTCACTGATTTTATCGCAAGTGGAACAATGATAACAGCAACTGATGCTGGATTGTATTTTATTGAGGTTTCGGATGGCAATGGTTGCTTCGGTAAAGACTCCATACAGATTTATGAGAGTGACCCTGTTGCGGATATCAACGGAACACAAGCAATATGTGATGGAGAATCTTCAACACTCGATGTAGGGACATGGACGAGTATCGAATGGTCTACAGGTGAGACGACTTCGACGATCACAACAGACACGGCCGGTACATTTACAGTGACAGTAACCGATGCTCTAAATTGCACAGCTGTCAGTGCACCATTTGTACTTACAGAGGAAGCTGCACCGGAACCACTCATTACAGGAGCTACAAGTTTCTGCCCGGGAACATCATCAACCCTGGATGCAGGTGGGCCGTATGACAACTATCTATGGTCAACTGGCGAGACAAGTCAGACGATCGACGTCAATGCGACCAGTACGATTACAGTGATAGTTACAAGTGCACTCGGTTGCAGGGGGTATGATACGATTCTCGTAAAACTACTGGATCCACCGACTCCCCAGATATTGGGTGATAACGTGATATGTAATAATGTCGCGGTGGCACTTGATGCCTCCGGACCAGGTTATGTCAGTTATTTATGGTCATCAGGCCAGGCTAGTGCCGGCATCCAACCTGACACGGCGGGTACATTTATCGTGACTGTTACAGATGCAAATGGTTGTACCGGGACGGATCAGATAGTCGTACAAGCAGGCAATCCGATGCCTGTCATAAACGGACTGGATGAAGCCTGCCAGGGCGAAATTGAGACACTGACTGCAGATGCTGGATTTGCGAAGTATGAATGGTCAACTTCTGAAGTAACTTCTACTATCGATGTGAATGCTACAGGAATCTATGATGTCACTGTGACTGATGCACTCGGTTGTACCGGTGTAGCAAGTTTTGATTTTGCAATAAATCCCAACCCAGTTCCGAATATCAACGGATCGACTTCATTTTGTGTCGGTGGTTTTACTAATCTCGATGCCGGTCCGGGTTTTACGGATTATCTCTGGTCTGACGGACAGACTGTGCAGGCTGTTTCGATTTCTGTCGAGGGGGCTGTTTCTGTGACGGTTACAGATACAAACGGTTGTACGGGTATTGCATCGGTGATGATTACAGAAAATACATTCCTCACCCTGAATATTCAGGATACAGCAATTTGTGAGGGAGAGGTTGTCGAACTGGTAGTAGGAAACTTTGATACATACAAGTGGTTCGATGGGAGTACAGCACCAACATTTATCGCGAGTGCAGGAGGTAGTTATGCAGTTACCGTTACAGACGCCTTTGGCTGCTCAGGAGATACGGTCATTGTTGTCACTGAGTTCGCAGAACCGTTTGCGACTGTGAAGAACACTTCGGAGGCTTGCAATACATCGGTTGGTGGCGTGATCTCGATTGTCGACTTCAGTACATTGGTCACAGGTGGTGATCAGGGCGGGAGTTGGAAAGATGTCGATAATTCCGGTGCGACGGGCGTGTTCCCAAAACTTGACTTTACGGGTGTGGTGCCTGGAGATTATCAGTTTGAATACACGACGAGCAGTGCTCAGGGGCCATGTAAGGACCAAACATATCCTGTGACGATCACAGTGTGGGATTGTGTTTGCCCAAGTCCTCTGATTGACCCACCGGCAGATATTTGTGCTGATGCGGGTATGCTTGATCTTGAAACACTCTTTAATGATAGTACACTGCTCGGTGGAGTATGGGCGATCATTAATGTACCAACAGGAAGTAATCCGGCAACATTGAGTGGCTCTGTGTTTAATGCGACTGGAGCAGATCCGGGAGTATATGACATCCAGTATACCATCTCGGGTATTCCGGCAAATTGTAATGATAACAACGTACAGCAGATTCTTGTAAATGCGCCTGCTGATGCTGGTTTGGCAGGAGAGCCTGCACAAGTCTGTGCCGCAGAAGATACAATCGTCGCATTGACTGACTTGATCATTGGAGCTGAGTCAGGTGGTTTGTGGATTGAAACATCTTCCACGATGAGTCAGACTGGATTTGATGCTGGCACCGGTACTTTTGACACGGAACTGGAAATGCCAGGCACGTATACGTTTGAGTACATCTTGCAGGGGACAACGCCTTGTCCTGACGTTTCGACAACAATCGAAGTGGTCATAGAGGATGTGCCTCTCGCCGATGCGGGTTCCGACAGAGAAATCACCTGTGACGCACCTTCGGCCGACCTTGATGGAAGTGGTAGTAGCCAGGGAGGTAGCTTCGAGTATAACTGGAGACTGAATGGTGCCATAGTATCTTCAGGATCTATGAATCTGAATGTCAGCGATGCAGGAACATATGAGCTTGAGGTGATAAATACATCGACTGGATGTAAGAGTTTTGACGATGTGGATGTGAGCATCAATGGAGATATTCCTGTTTTGATCACTAACTTGTTTTTGCCGGTGTGTGAAGGTGATGGCCCAGCCACAGTAAGTGTGGCAAGTATTAGTGGTGGGACAGCGCCATATACTTATACGCTCAATGGCACCGATGCAAATGAGATTGGAAGTTTTTCTGATTTACCTGCGGGTGATTACACATTGGTCGTAGTGGATGCTAACGGATGCTCTGATAGATTTGAATTTACGGTGAATCCAACTACGTCAGTTGACGGCCAGATTGCTGGGGAGACAGTCATTGATCAGGGGGATGATTTCGTCCTGAGTTTAAACCTTATCAAGGGAGTGGCGGATTCTATCGTTTGGACTGATGCCGATGGCAATCCGTTGTGTGTGCAGTGTGATTCGATTAGAATAGAGGCAATTACTGCGATGGACGTGTTCGTGACGATCTATGATGAGAATGGATGTCATATCACTTTGTCGGTGTCACTGTTTGTAAAAATCGTAAGGGAGGTTTATGTCCCGAATGTCTTTACACCTGACGGAGACGGTATCAATGATTACGTAACCGTATATGCCCCTGTGGGAACGGTCATTCGTAAATTTGAGGTATTCAGCAGATGGGGAGAAAAGGTATTTGCCAGTGATCCTGATATTCCGGTCAATATAGAGGAGCTCGGATGGGATGGCAGATTTGCAGGAGATGAGATGCAGCCTGGCGTATTTGTGTTTCATGCGCAAGTGCGTTATCCGGGCGACACAGTAGATGAGATCGTGAAAGGGGATATTACCTTAATACGGTAGTTTCTCGATACGGGTGTTAATTGGACAGCTAATTATCGAATTACGAGATAAAGCGAATAAACGAAATCCATTAAGGGCAGATCATTATCTTTGGTCTGCCCTTAATTATTCAGACACTCACCAACCGGATCATCAAACGCTTTAATGGATATGCTGACGCATCAAGCCATCGTTCGTGCTTTTGTCATCTGCTTCCTGTTGGGAGTGGGCCAGCAATCCTTTGCACAATGTGACTTTGTGTTTGATCAGGACATACCTGATGATAGCTCGATCAGCTTATTTCTCGAAGTCGACGACCTTCTGATTGATGATCTGAGTGCAGGTCAGGCACTATGCGGGGTCAAAGTGACTTTTAAACATGATTATGTTGGTGACCTCACTATCGAACTCACATCTCCGTCGGGTCAGACGGTAAGACTCGTAGGGCCGGTTACGGACCAGATCAACCCAACCAACTTGACAACCTGGGATATTGGATTCGTTCAGTGCTCAAGCCCTGTGGCGCCGGATGCCGGATTTGCGGATACCTGGGATAACGAACAGGCATGGGCCGTGTTTGCATCATATACCGGCACGTACTATCCTTCCTCTGGTTGTTTGCAAGACTTCAATATCGGAAGTGCCAATGGGAAGTGGGAATTGACGTTGACTGATGCCGATCAGAATGCGACTGGTATATTACTCAGCGCAGAACTGATATTTTGTGATAACACTGGATTGAAATGCTCCATATGCGATGCCGATGCCGGTGTATTTGATTTGACGGACGTTCAGATTTGCGATGGTGGAAGTATGCATGATTCTGTTTTTATTCCAAACTATACACAGGATATCCCTGACCCGGCACTTTATAACTATGTATACCTTTTATCATCGGACAATGTATCATATACGGCTCAAAGCAATTTGACCGGAACCGGCTGGCCGGAAGGAACATATACCATTTGCGGTTTGTCATATGCAAGAGTAGATTCGAGTGAATTGTTTCAACAACTTGACACGATGACTTTTGGCGAGGTACAGCTTGCATTTAATACTGATGCGATCGATTATTGTGCAGAATTTTCTATTCCCTGCATCAGTATCATTGTACACCCTATTCCAGACACAACACAACTTGTGGAGTCTATTTGTAATGGGACAATCTATCAGGTAGGAGGTGAGATTTTTTCACAGCCCGGGGAGTATTTCATTGATCTGGTAAGTAGTGGGGGGTGTGACAGTGTTGTGCATCTTGACTTGAGTGTCGTGCAAGTCAGTGCGAGTATCACTCAGCTGGATACGCTATCCTGTAGCGATCAGACGACTATACTCAGCGCTGGTGGGAGTAATGTGCCAGGCACACCCAAGTATAATTGGAGCACATCAAGTGGTATCATCATCGGAGCAACGAATCAGGCCTCACTGGTGATAGGATCTTCGGGCGTCTATACAGTCACTGTGACTGATATTCAAAGTGGATGTACGGACATCGTATCCAGGGCGGCGATCACAGATGGCTCCGAACCATTTGTGCTCGTTCCAGATGGGGCAATTACCTGTAGTGATACAGTCTTCACTTTTGAAACGATCGTCTTTCCTGTAGATGTGTTATTCGAGTGGGCCGGACCCGGTGGGTTTACGGATTCCGTGCAGAACCCCAGTGTGACCGATGCCGGTATGTACTTCCTGACGGTTACTGATGCGTCAGGCTGTCAGACTGTAGCGCAAGCGGAGGTGAGCTGGGATACAATGCTGGTTATAAATACGAGAGTGCGTGTAATAAAGAACTGTGAGACACAAAGAACCGTCATCGTTGCAGACCCGGCTTCTCAACAAGCGTATTTGTGGAATGGCCCTGCTGGTTTTACATCGCCAAACCGGGCTATCGTCACACCAACGGCCGGAACATATGTGGTTGGGATTACTCAGACGAATGGTTGCATTGCTATTGACTCGATCACCGTGTCGCACGACTATACCATCCCGGATATTGAAATTGTGCCAGCAAAGGATTCAATAGACTGTGGTGAAACTGTGATTCTAACTGCCACCTCATCTTCAATTCCGACAGTATTTAATTGGTCAGGAGCTGGTGGCAGCATCCCGGATACGAATATGATGAGCGCAACCGGGCCAGGAGAGTACATCGTTGAAGGCATTGCCCCAAACTTATGTAAGGCAATTGATACACTGACCTTGTATCCGGGTGACGGACTATCTAATGTCCTTACCTTTACAGATACCATCACGTGCGACAAGGACACTGTGTCGATTGGTGTCATCTCATTGGGGCAGGTGATTAGCTATCGATGGACGGGACCCGGTCTGGTTGACTCTACCACCAGTTTCATTCGAGTGGTCAGGGAAGGAATCTACGAAGTGGAGATGACGGATATTGCAGGGTGTGTCCAGAGAGCTTCTGTAGAAGTGGCACGCAATACTGTGACAATTTGGTTTTGGTTTATTTCGGACACGATTACCTGTGATAATCCAGTGGCAAGTCTCACGTTTAGGCCTAATAGAACTGTCAAGTATTTTGAATGGTTACTCCCAAATTCTCAAGTCGTAACCGACTCAATTCTTTCGGTCACAACTGGCGATCGTTATTTTTTAACTGTAGTCGGTGAAAATGGGTGCGCCAGGGTCAGATGGGTCGAGGTGTCTGTTGATACGATTAAGCCTTTGATCTTCATTGAGCCCGCGTCATACGGCTGCTACGACTCCATCCAGTTGGCAACATTCTTACCCGACTCGATAAGATCACTGCAGTGGACGGGCCCCGGAGGTTTTGCAAGCAATGACCCCGATCCGTATATCTATCAGGAAGGAACGTACTCGCTTGTTGCCACCGGACCAAATGGTTGTACGAGTACGAAGGACATCATGGTAGACCCGGATGTGGATCCACCTGTGATAGTGACAACTTCAGAATTGCTCGATTGTATAGATTCGATGGCGGTATTGACTGTCGCAAGCCCGGATACGGTAGTCACCTTTAAGTGGTTTGCCATGAATATTGAAGTAAGTGATAGCGCCTCGCTTACTGTGGAAAGTCCGGGTCAGTACATGGTCGAGGCAACGGCACAGAACAACTGCAAATCATTCGATACGCTAGCTGTCACTTCTCCGGTCACACCGACGGTAAGCGCCATGGAGGATACTATCAACTGCAGAGATGCATCTGTAGTGCTCACTGCCATAAGCGATAGCAGCAATGTCAATTTCAGTTGGCTGGATACTCAGGGAGATAGTATTGGTGTAGGTCCGAGTATTTCTGTTTCAGCACCGGGCCTCTATGGTCTCAAGGGTGCCTGGACAAATGGTTGTGCATTTGACACAACGGTATTTGTGCATATTGATACAATGCGCCCGATTGCTGTAGCGATGACTGGTGAAGTTGTAAAGTGCCTGATTCAGGATATATATCTGACTGCGGATGCGTCTATTGGCGACTCATTGCTCTATAGCTGGAGTACCCCCAATGGTCGTATTCTGATCGGTGCAACATCTGATTCTGTATTCGTACATGGACAAGGGCAGTATGTTCTGAGTGTGGAGGAGGTGGTCAATCACTGTACCAGCACAGATACTATCATGATCACCGAACAACCGAGCACCCTCGCGTCCCTCGTACTGACGATCATCCCGGAATGCCTGGGCGATCTGGGTGGTGCCATCATTTTTGATGACGTAATTGATGCTGAAACAGGACTGATTTACTCAATAGGCCTGAATGGCGGGTCAACTAATCCGGTATTCGACAGCCTGCCCAAGGGTGAATACCTCGTTTCCGCGATTGATAGTTTTGGGTGTAGTGTTGACAGTTTGATTGTACTATCAGAAACGAGTGATGAAACCGTAGATCTGGGCCCGGATCTCGATATTCTACTTGGTGATCCGGCTCCTCTCATGGCTACCCTCAATGTGGATTCAAGTATCCTGACTTCGATTGCATGGACTCCACAAATGCCTTGTGACTCTTGTTTAAGTAACACTATCTATCCAAAAGAAACACAGAGATTTACGATAGAAGTTCGTGATGCGGGAGGCTGCCTGGCATCTGATGAGATTACCGTGTTTGTACGAGAGAGAGGTCAAGTGTATGTGCCGAATATTTTCAGCCCGAATAGTGACGGAGTCAATGATTTTTTGACGCTGAATGCACACCCTGGTGTAGAGTTCGTGAATTTTTTCAGAATTATCGATCGTTGGGGGAATCAGGTGTTTGGGGTAGAAAATGTAAATCCGCATGACGAGCAAATAGCATGGGATGGCAAGTTTAATGGGAATGAACTGAATCCGACAGTCTATGCCTATGTGCTGGAGTTGGTCCTCATTACAGGTCGCGTGGAAGTTCACTCTGGTGATATCACGTTGTTGAGATAGTGTCAGCTTACTGACTCAGGAGAGAACTGACTCAGGAGGGATTCTTTGGGCAAGCAAGAAATAGAGTACATCCACATGATTGTTTGTCAGAACCAACCTTAAATGGCTTTTAGCAGCTGTTTGTCCACGTATAGATGCCTAAGTTAAAGCTTGTTAATGACACGGGATATGTCGTAAGAGCGATAACCATCTTTTGGGATAATTCTTATCTTGGGTGCATATATTTATTTTTACAGAGTCTGACTTGATATGTGGAATTGCGTTTCATCCCTACGCGCTGCAATGGGTGTATTGTGTGTGGTGATAACTGGATTTGGAGCTAACTTATATGGCCAATGCGATCCACCCGGAGAAGTACCTACGCCGCAGTGCGTAGATGCACCAATCACATGCCTGAGTAATGCATGCTATTCCACCGATAATGTTTCAAATCAAGGTCATTCGGAATTTTGCGGAGATTTCACCCTGGTGCATAACCCACAATATTTTGCATTTATCGCCACTGACACGACTGTCACAATTGCCATATCGATTGATAACTGTACTGGAGGAACGGCACTTCAGTCTGCAATCATTGAAATCCAAAATGATCAGGCTGGATGTACGGACTGGGTAAATGATGATGTCATAGTTTGCGATCCGGGATTTAGTGGGGCTACAACTATGACAGCTGAACCATTGATCATAGGTAATACGTATCTCTTGCTCATCGACGGATCGAATGGCGCAACATGCCAATACACAATTGATCAGGCAGACGGGATTTTTGAGCCTTCACTTCAGGGAGATCTGGATCAGGCATTAACGGGGAGTATTCCTTCAGCATGCCCGGGAGATTCTACATGGGAGGCATGGACGGGACCACCGATTGGAGAGGCACACGGATATATCTGGGCTGGCTTTCCATGGGGAGACGTCACGAGTACCACTGTGAATCTTAACAATACCACAGCTGGATTTAACGGTATACCACCCGATGCTGAGCCTGGTATTTATACAGTATGCGTCACTCCATTTTCAGGTTGTGACACAGGGACGGTAAAGCCATGTTTTGAGTTTGAAATATTTGCAGTTGACGATTTTGACGCCCCGCCAGTGATACACTGCCCAGAGGAGTATGTAGACGGAATTTTATGGGGGACAATGACCATTAATGGCCCCGGAACTGTTACACAAGAGTTTTATACACCTGAGGGATGCCCTTACGATAGTATTAAGCTATTTGAGGCATATCCCGATGTCACACCGGGACAAATCGACACGGTGATATGTGGCCAGGAATTAGTATATGAGGGAATGACCTATACCACTGCCGATGCGTATGATTTGTTTTATGGCGATGGGTCAATCAATGGATGTGATAGCACGGCGGTTCTGAATGTTGATTTTGCGTACATCGAGGCCGAACCTGCCTTTGTGTGTGATTTTGGAACATTTGTGATTACTTCAAATCCTTCTGGACTGGTACCGTCTTCTGGCGTAGCTGAATACTTATGGAGAGATTCAACAGGCGCCATTGTATCGACTGATGAAGATTGGATGACTGAAATGTCCGGGCTGTATATTTTGGAAATCAGCGTTGTCGTCAATGGGGTGACCTGCGTATTTCCAAATGATGGATCCGTATGGTCGGTTGATATTGTTCTTGCTGATATTGTCCCGGATGCCCCGGTCTTTATACAAGCTGATACTGTTATTTGCTCGCTTGAAATAGGCGTATATGCTGTCGAACCGGGAGTGCCGGGGGATATATTGGATTATATCTGGCAAGTACCTCTCGATGCGACAATCGTTTCCGGCGATGGCACGGACGAGCTTGCAATAGACTGGTCCAGCTCTATAGGTGGTGAAATTTGTGTGTTTTGGACAAATCATTGTGGCGAAAGTGAGATGACATGTATCGAGGTACGGGTCATACCTCAGCCGCTGGCATTATTTGATATTGTCGTCACAGCTTGTACGGATGAAATTGTGATTGTAGAATTCAACGGAATTGCTACTGATGCAGCAGAGTACTTTTGGGATTTTGGTGCCGGAACGATAGTCTCCGGAGGACCTGGTCCCGGGCCTTATGAGATATCTTGGGGTACTACCGGTACGCATGAGGTGATACTTAAACTTCTGGAGCCTGGTTGTGATACATCCATGGCTCTTGAGGAAATCATGATTGAGAGCCTTGGTGCTCCACAGATCGGATGTACGTCTACAACATCATCTGTGACGTTTAGCTGGATTTCTGTACCGGGATCAACCGGATTTGAAGTGAATGTGCTCGATGGAAGTACGGGAATACGTCTGGATGATACAACATATGAAGTGACAGGACTCGCAAATGGCGAAGGTGTGACCCTCGAAGTGGTGGCATTGGGCAATGGGGTGTGTCCTGCTCAAAGAGACACGCTAGAGTGTTTTGCAGAAGACTGCCCGCCGATCAATGGAGGTATTGATGACCCGGGACTCATTTGCGAAAATGATCCACCTTTCAATTTGACAGCAACAGTGGAAGGAAGCGCGGTCGTGGGTATGTGGTCCGGTCCGGGAATTACAGATCCGGTCAATGGCACCTTCGATCCTGCGATCGCAGGTCCCGGAATGCATCAGATTGGATTTGTTTACGATAACGGATTGTGTCCATATTCGTTTCCTTTAACGATAGAGGTGTTTGCACAGCCAACTGCAGATTTTGTCGCGGACATGAATGTTTGTGAAGATGCGGATGTGAACGTGACGTATATGGGGGCTGCAGGAGCAGGCGCCATGTACACATGGGACTTTGATAATGGACAGGTTCAGTCAGGTGTAGATCAGGGGCCATATGTAATCACGTGGAATACTCCAGGGACAAAGACGATCACACTTACTGTTGTGGAAAATGGATGTACATCTGAGTTGTTTTCTCAAATGGTCGTACTGGATCCTCTTTTAGGAGATATAGACCTCAGCTGTAGTACAAGCACTACTTCAATTACGTTTAGCTGGGATGATGTTTTGAATGCTGTGATGCACGAAGTGGTCATCCTGTCCGGCCCATCTGGAGTTCGAACGGGAAATACCTATACAGTAGATGGTTTGAGCCCCGGGGATATGGTAAAACTCCAGCTTACAGCTACCGGTTCCGGGATGTGTCCACCGGTGATTGATTCAATTGAATGTGAGGCTCAGGACTGCCCGGCAGTGGTGATCGAAATCGGACCGATGGATACAACAATGTGTCTTTATACTTCTACAAGCGCTTTTGACATGCAAGTGAATGTTACAGGTGGTAGTGGGGCAGGAGAATGGAGCGGAACGGGAATCACGCCTTCTGGCACATTTGATCCTGTCGCTGTAGGTGCTGGTGTCTATATAGTAACATACACGTATGTGGATCAAAGCTGCCAGTTCCCTGCACAGACTTCAATCGAGGTTTACGATGTTCCGCAGGCGGTGATTTCAAATACAGATTTAATATTGACATGTGCCAATAACAATGAGCTTTCACTGGACGGTACGCAGTCCAGTGCGGCATTGGGTGCTCCAGTATTCTTGTGGAGTACGAGTGATGGATTTCTTGTGACCAGACCAGATTCAATGGAGGTCATAGCAGGCGCCGCTGGTACATATCAGTTGGTGGTTACTGATCCGGTGTCCGGGTGTAGCGATTCGACATCAGTGACGCTGCAGAAAGATGCCAATTCACCGATAGCAGATGCCGGTGAGGATAAAGCGCTCGATTGTCTTGTTACTGTTGTAGAACTAGGTGGAGCATCATCTTCAGGACCTTCGATAGAGTACCTGTGGTCTACGGCAGATGGCAATATCATGACTGATCCTACGCTCGCGATGATCACTGTGGATGCGGCTGGTGTATATGACCTGCTTGTGTCTGACGTGTCTAATGGATGTAATACGCCAGGATCTGTTGTTGTCACTCAAGATATTGATACACCGGTCCCAATGGTCGATGTGAGTGGTATTTTGACTTGTGAAGTGCAAAAAGTAACGATCAGTTCAACCATAGTAGGTGGTAACGGAAATTATGATTACAGTTGGACGACCACAGATGGTACAATCGATGGTGCGGCAAATGGCCCCGACATTGTGGTGATCAGTCCTGGGTTTTATGAACTCGTCGTTACAGATCAGAAAAATGGATGCAAAGATAGCATCGAGGTGGAGGTGATGGCGGATTCCGGAGTGATCGCATCGCTTGATATCGAACAAAACGATCCAACGTGTTTTGGTGATTTTGATGGGAAGATTGCTATCGTGCAAGTCAATGGGGGGAGCATGCCATTTGTTTATGCCTGGAGTACGGGTGCCACTGGTACCGCGATCACTGACCTCACAGGTGGTGATTTTGGGGTGACTGTTACGGACAATAATGGATGTTCGTTTGTACAGTCTTTCACACTCGTCGAACCGGCAAAGGTCACTGCGGATCTTGGAGCGGACATTACGGTAAACAGAGGTGACAGTGTTGTAATCTTGTTGAACACAAATGTTGACCCAGGCGCCGTTGCAAATATCGTCTGGTCTGGACCCGTGCCTCCTTGTGATAATTGTCTGTCCCAAAGTTTTATTGCTGAAATATCAGGCCTGGTCGAAGCTTCGGTTACTGATACGAATGGGTGTTTTGCCTCAACGCAATTACAACTCAATGTGATTTCTGAACGCAATGTTTTTGCCCCAAATGTATTTTCTCCAAATGATGATGGGATAAATGACTATTTCAACCTTTTCGGGTCATCCATTGCCAATGTCAATACGATACAGGTTTTTGACAGATGGGGTAATTTGGTGTATAGTGAAGATAATGTGATCCCAAATGATGTGAACAAGGGATGGGATGGCACCTGGAATGGAGAGGAGATGTTGCCCGGCGTATATGTCTTTTACGCTGAAGTGGTACACGATGATGGTGGATTTAACGAAGAGATCATTGGTGACATCACGCTAATAAGATAATTGATACGTATAAAAAAAGCCCTTCGGTCATCCGAAGGGCTTTTTTATTCTCGTTAATACTGAGAATTATTCTTCTTCACTCGCACCCTTCGCCGCTTGTGTTGCGATAGGAGCGATAGTTTCTTCTACTGCAGTTTCAAAGGGAAGCACATTGACAAATTTCCTGTTCTTCCTTTTGGTTTTATAATGAATTGTACCGTCTACCAATGCAAATAGGGTATGGTCTTTTCCCATCCCGACATGTTCGCCCGGATGAAATTTCGTTCCTCTCTGACGAACGATGATATTCCCTGCTCTGGCCAACTGACCACCATAGAGTTTTACGCCCAGTCGTTTACTATTACTGTCGCGTCCGTTATCCGTACTACCCGCACCTTTTTTATGTGCCATGAGGCTGAGATTTAGATTGTTATCGAATCGATCTTGATCTTGGTGAATTGCTGACGATGACCATTGGTCACCTTGTAGCCCTTTCTTCTCTTCTTTTTGAAGACGATGACCTTATCACCTTTTGCGTGTTCAATCACTGTCGCATTGACCTTTGCTTTGAGGTGAGGCGTGCCAATCTTGACGTCGCCGTCAGAATCAATCAACAAGACCTCGTCAAAGGCAATTTGATCACCTTTTTCGGCATCAATGAGGTTGACAAAGAGCTCGGCTCCTTCCTCAACTTTCATCTGCTGCCCTTTCATATTTACAATTGCATACATAGCAATACTCTTTGATCGAAAAATTAGGAGCGCAAAGATACCTTTTTTATGCTATTAGTCAAGAGGTGGCTTTAGGTTTAATGTCAGTAATATCAATTCCTTCAGGTTTAACGTGAGCTATAACATTTCCTTCAGGTTTAACGTGCGTTATATCAGATCCTTCAAGTCAAATCGCAGTTTGATTGTTTCTCCGTTTCGATAGATCACCAATTTAATTTGTTTGCCGGTGCGTTTTTGGAATACACGATGGATCTGATCAAGTGAATATCCCCTCGCCGGCAAGCCATTGATTCTCACAAGCCTGTCTCCACGCACTAATCCGGCATTTGCCGCAGGTGAGTTCGCTATCGTGCCCTGTACCATAAAATTGTTCAGATTGGGACCAATGGCAACCAGGATCAGCCCGCTTTTGTCCATTTTGAACTTGCGATTATAGCGCAATCTTGGTTTGAGGTACATCAATTCCTTTACATAGTCTATAATGACATCAAACCGAAGCAAAAGCTGATTTCCAATGAGACCATTTCTTGGCCATATCGTACCCATGGTGACCGCTTCACTAATATCCTGAAAGCTTGTGAGCACGTTGTCAAATGTAATCCCCTCAATACTCAACTTGCGTGTACGACCGACATAACCCTCGATATATCCTCCCAGGCCAAAGCCCAGTTTGCCAAGGATGTAGTGCTCTGGAAGTACCAGGCTTGGATGGGAGTTGTTGTGCAGCAACAATGGCAGCCCGGCTCCCGTGTCGACCAGTAATTTCAGATCGGCCTCTGTCCCGTTCATCAGAGTGCTTTTAGCTTTGAGGTATGGTTTATTGCCAAGGATTTCTACATTGAGCCTCGAATATGCCTTGCCCGGAGCCTTAAATGTCACAGGGTTGTGAAAAATGAGTTTTTGCTTCCTGAAGTCAATTTCAATGACCGAATTCTTAAAGAAGCTACCACCCAAAATCCCGTGAATTTGAATACCTGTTATTTCAGACAAGTTGAATGGGTTCTCTTCCAATACAAGAATATCCTTCTTTTGCGTGGGTAAGCCAACAAGCTCAAATTCTATAGACCGCGCGACTAGAGCATAGAGCTTTCTACTCATGTCCGAACCTATGATAGGGATGCGCAGATCGTATTTCACATCAAGGAAATCTGCAAACTGGCGTGTAAAAAGTATTGTGTTTTCAGCTCCCGTGTCAAAGATGAAATTCATAGGCATCATCCCGAATAGCCGCACTTCAACGATGATAAAATTATGCGTAAAGGAAAAAGGAACTTCAATCTTATCCTCGCCATTCAGGATATCGAAAGTGATGTTTTGTGCCGCCGCAAATGAGAAATAACATGCGGCGACCAGCGTAAAAAAGAATCGAAGGAGGTATATTACATACACACTACACGGTATTATTCTCAATCAAGGTAAAGAAAGAGGATTTTCGGCCCCCTACACTATGAATAGCACCTAATATCCAAATTTATAGATGAAAGGACACCTCAAAAAGAAAATCGGCTTTTATGGTCTGACGATGGTAGCCGTTGGCTCATGCATAGGGTCAGGGATTTTTGTTGTGCCGAGTGATATCGCCGCTTTGTTGAAAAGTCCTGATCTGATCATTGCAGCATGGCTGCTTGGTGGTGTAGTGGCAGTCACAGGCTCACTGACTTTTGCGGAGCTGGGAGCGCTCTACCCCAAAGTGGGTGGTGTATATGTGTATATCCGTGAAGCTTTCGGCGATTTGTGGGCTTTTCTCTATGGATGGAGTACGCTTACAGTGATTACTTCGGGTGCAATCGCCGCGCTAAGCCTCACTTTTGCCAGGTATCTGAGCGCATATATAGAACTTGATGAGACCGGGATGATCATCGTTGGTATATCGGTAATTACTTCAGTTACGGTGATCAATGTTTTTGGGGTGAAATGGGGCGAGGTATTCTCAAACTTGTTCACATCCTTCAAGCTGATTGGTATATTAATCATTGTCGTGGCGGGAATCGCACTGGGAAATGCAGTGTCTGGAGTTACGGAAATAGAAGTGGCATCTGAATTGACTTCAGATACAAGCAGTATCGGATTATTTGCGCTTGCCATGATTGGTGTGCTTTGGTCATTTGGAGGGTGGCAACACGCCTCGTTTCTGAGTGCGGAAACCCGAAATGCCGAGTACGTTGTGCCACGGGCCATGATCCTTGGAGCCCTGATTGTGACTGTGACTTATGTGATGGCAAACGTGGCATATATGCGCCTGCTTCCATTAGAAGAGATGGCTCAATCAAAAGCTGTAGCCTCAGATGCACTGAAGTCAGTACTGCCATCAGGGTCCCATCTGGTAACCGTTCTGATTCTCATTTCCACCTTCGGGAGCATCGGCATATTCACGATGACCGCGCCAAGGATTTATCTCGCTATGGCACAGGATGGGAAATTTTTCGATTTGATTTCCAGGATTCATCCCAAATACGGGACCCCGGCCAATGCAATCCTTCTGCAGTCTGGCTGGGCTATTGTGATCCTCTTCATCTGGGGGTCGTTTGAAAAAGTGATCGCTTCCGTCGTTTTCATTGACTGGGTGTTTATGATAATTGGTGCAGTGACCGTATTCGTTTTTCGTCGTAATTCTGATGCCAGGTCCTCATTCAGGACACCTGGTTATCCCGTAGTGCCACTCATCTTTATTGGCATTTCAGTATGGTTTGTCATTTACATGCTAATTGGGCGACCCGAACAAGCATTGTGGGGAATCGGACTACTCGTCCTCGGATTACCAATTTACTATTGGGGGCGCAGATCTACATGATTTGGGGACGCAGACCTGCATGATGATTTGTTGGGGACGCAGACCGACATAATGATTTGTTGGGGACGCAGACCTATATGATGATTTGTTGGGGACGCAGACCTATATGATGATTTGCCTAAATGCGCTCAACGTACAATCCAAGAAGTGCGCTTTGGGAGGCACTTTGCGACGATGCACCAGTAGTCCGTCTACGGCTATCTCCACGCCCTACAGTTCTTAGCCTACCGGCATCAATACCTTTTGCTTCGAGAAAATTTGCAACAGCCGCAGCTCTCTGATGCGATACCCTGAGGTTTGCCTTTGTGTTTTCCTGCATTCGGCAATATCCTTCCAACCTGATGTGCGCCGTAGGATGGTTCTTCATCATCGTCAATAATTGCTGGAGTGCCGGCATCGAGGATGCCTCTAATAATCCGGAAGCCTGAAGAAAAGTGATCCCGTCCAGTACAAATTCCCTGTCTTTGGTACTCGACTTTTCCAAAGCAACCGTTATATCATGAACTCCCTGGCTGGGATAATCTGACTGGCCTGACGTTACAGTTTCATCTGGATCTGCTTGCAATACATTCGAAACGCAGCCTTTTTGCACAACGAAAAACAATACGACAGCAGTCGATATGAGAATAACCCAAGGGAGAATTTTTGTCCATAAGGGTAGCGGTTTGGAATCTTTTTTTGGTTTAGATGGCGACGCTGTCATTGATTCAAAAGTACACAGAACTGGAGATAACCACTCAAGTAAACAGAACTGGTGCTAACTGCTCAAGTACACAGAGCTAGAGATGACTAAAAGCTGTCATGCGCGGGCAGTGTACTTACTCCTGAAGTTCCAATATAATCCCAGTGTAAGTGCCGCAATAAGATTCCATACCCCCCAAAAGGCAGCGACCAGCATCATGCCCCCATATTCCCCAAAAAAATTGAGGATGAGGATGAGGCCCAATCCTGCATTCTGCACACCGGTTTCCATACAAATGGCCTTGGCGTCTTTGACAGATCGTTGATTCAATCGGGCAAATGCGTATCCGGCGCCCAGAGCAAGAATATTGTGCACTATGACAAGAGCAAAAACGAGTTGGAGGTATTTTACAATATTGACGCGGTTGGCAAACACAGCGAAGAAGATAAATGAAGCGAACATGACGAGAGAGATACTGCGAACCGGCCTTTTAATCCGGGCAGTGATTTTCGCAAACCGTCTGTTAAACAACATGCCCGCGATGAGTGGTACCAGCAATACCAATCCAATGACGCGAAGCATGCTCAGATGATCTACCTGGATTTTGGCGAGTATCGTTTGCGTTTCCGGCAGAAGCCTGGACCATAACGAAAAGCTTAAAGGTGTAATGAGGATCGCAAAGAGGGTCACAATAGATGTCAATGTGATGGAGAGTGCGGTATTGCCTTTTCCGAGGTGCACGGCAAAGTTTGACACATTCCCCCCCGGACACGAGGCTATCATGATCAGTCCCAGTGCAACACTTGGCATAGGGCCCCACAACTTGATCAGTACAATCGTAATAACAGGC
>QMOR01000003.1 GCA_003648285.1 Bacteroidota bacterium | reverse complement strand
TCATCCTGATTTTGAGGACGCTGCAGAACAACTTGCCAGGCATAGAGTAGATTTCAGTAACTACGATGTGTCCCTGATTTCTATTCATGAAATATATAACGAATTCTCAGGAGGCAGTGTAGACCCCACTTCCATCCGTGACTTTGCAGCAATGCTAAAGTTGAGGGACAATAATTTTCGCTTTCTCTTACTGGTCGGTGACGGCACCTACGATTATCGACATCTCATAAAGGAGCATGATGATGACAATTTTATACCAGTCTATGAAACGGCTGAGTCGATGCGCCCTATCTATGCCTTCCCGTCAGATGACTACTATGCACTGCTTAATGCCCATGAAGGAGGCACGTTGCTCGGGGCCATTGATATCGCGGTCGGCAGATTACCAGTAGGGTCTCCAGAAGAAGCTAATGCGGTTGTAGAAAAGATTATACACTATGATGTGGGACCTACTACGCTTGGAGATTGGCGGCAGAGAATCACATACGTGGCTGATGACGAAGACAGCAACCTTCACCTCAATCAATCCGAGCAAATCTCCAATTCTGTTGAAAGTGCAAATCCGGGTTTCAATCTGGACAGAATTTACCTCGATGCTTTTCCCCAAGTGAGTACTCCTGGGGGTCCAAGGTATCCGGAGGTAAATGCCGCCATCAATAAGACTATGTTCAAAGGTGTTCTCGCTTTGAATTACCTGGGACATGGCGGACCGCAAGGCTGGGCGCAGGAACGCATCCTCGGAACTGCAGATATCCAGTCATGGTCTAATTTTGACAAGCTTCCGCTCTTTGTGACGGCGACGTGCTCATTTACCGGGTACGACGAGCCGAGTTATATCTCGGCAGGCGAGCAAGTATTTCTGAATCCGAATGGCGGGGCTGTCGCCTTGCTATCGACTGTGAGAGCAGTCTATTCGAGCTCTAATAAACGACTCACACAGGAAGTTTTCAATCATCTATTTGACAAGGTAGATGGGAAATATCTGGCAATTGGAGAAATCATGCGCATTGCCAAAAACAGCAATTCGCAGGACACAGTGGATGTAAACGCGAGAAAATTTACCATCATCGGTGATCCGTCAATGACTCTGGCCTACCCGAAGCACCAAATTGCTCTCACAGAACTCAACGGGAAGCCTGTGGGGTCTGGTACAGACACTTTAGGCGCCCTTGACCAGGTACACATTAAGGGTGTGATACAGGATAAAGACGGAGAGAAGCTTGCGCTGTTCAATGGGAAGGTATCTGTAACGGTCTATGACAAACCAGTCGTGATCAGAACTCTTGCAAATGATCCAAAGAGCTCCGAAAAGGAGTTTGACAACCTTTCAAGAGTCATTTTCAAGGGTACGGCGAGCGTAGTGAATGGAGAATTTGAACTCGGTTTTGTGATTCCGGTCGATATCAATTTTGAATTCGGTGCCGGCAAGATCAGTATGTACGCTTCCGATGAGATTTCGGAAGATGCCTCAGGTAGCTATGATCAACTTGTCATCGGTGGATCCTCAAATAGTGGGAATGCTGACGATACGGGACCGGAAGTCAACTTATTCTTAAACAACGAATCCTTTCAATCCGGTGACGTTGTGGGTCCGAACTCCACATTGCTTGTTAAGCTCTTTGACGAGAACGGGATCAATGTGATCGGCAACAGTATAGGACATAACCTTGTAGCCGTTCTGGATGATGACAGTCGCCAATCTTTTGTCCTGAATGATTTTTATGAGGCTTCAGAAGATGACTTCAAGCGTGGTGAAGTCCGCTTCCCATTGTCTAATTTGCCTCCAGGCAGGCATACAGTAACTGTCACAGCTTGGGATGTAGCCAATAACTTTACAGATGCCACAACCGAATTTGTCGTAGAGTCGAATCCGGATAATGTGATCAAGAGTATCATGAGCTATCCTAATCCGGGTCGCAACCTCCAATCGACAACATTCCGTATAGTACATGACTTGCAGGCTTCAAATGCTGATGTGTACATCGATATTTTTGACCTCTCAGGGCGACTTGTCAGTGAGATTATCGCTAAAAACACGCCAACTGGAAACGGCATTATTGACAATATAGGATGGTATAATGGGAGTGCCAGTAATCTGCCGTCAGCAGCAGGAATCTTCTTTTATCGGGCACGTATTATCACCGGTTCTGCCACTACAAGTCAAAAAATGTACGATAGTGCGTTCAATAAGCTCGTTTTATTGAATTAAATTTGCCTTTGCTAAAATAAGTAGGGTGCTTTTTGCATTATATTTGCGGATCAAAAATCTTAGACAGATTAGGATGAAAAATCGTTTAACGACTTTAATAGTAGGATTGCTGGTAGTAGCTGCAAGCAATGTGCTCAGCGCACAAGGGTGTACATTAGACCCCACAACAGGTGAATGGATATCGCCAGGTGGAGGCCCTTGTACGAATACGCTCATTTCGGCAGTTGCGTTTTTACGTATCACACCAGATGCGCGTTCAGCAGGTATGGGAGACGTAGGAATAGCCATTTCCCCAGATGCAAATGCGATGCATTTCAATGCATCAAAACTGGTCTTTGCGGAGCAGGACATGAGTATTTCAGCCACTTATTCCCCCTGGTTAAAGGCATTGGGCCTTCAGGATGTCTATATGGCATATCTCAGTGGCTACAAAAAGATAGATGATCTACAGGCTGTAGGAATGAGTTTACGATACTTTTCGTTGGGCGAAATTTCATTTACTGACGAAAATGGGGACCCTCGTGGTACTGGACGACCAAATGAATATGAAATATCTCTTGCATACGCTCGTAAACTCAGTCCGAAATTTTCAATGGGTCTGACAGGTAAGTTTATTTATTCAAACCTCGCGAAGGGGCAGAGTATTGATGGAGTTGATATCGTGGCTGGTACGTCCGGTGCGGTTGATATCTCGATGACATATGTCACGCAAGCTGACCTCGGTGATGCAACTTCGAATATTACGATTGGTGCAGCTATCACCAATATTGGGGCCAAGATCTCCTATACAGAAGATAAATTCAAAGACTTCATTCCGGGTAATCTCGGTATAGGTGTCGCATGGGATATTGATTTCGACGAGCACAATCGTCTGACCTTGGGACTTGATATCAACAAGCTTCTCGTGCCAACACCAAAACATCCGGAAGATCCTGAGTATGATATCGATCCACAGGATGGTATCGCTGACCATCGCCAGAAGTCGCTCTTCAGTGGCGTATTTGGTTCTTTTAGCGACGCGCCAAATGGATTTCCAGAGGAAATGAACGAGTTGATGTTTTCCATCGGCCTTGAGTACTGGTATGACAAGCAATTTTCTGTGAGAACAGGATATTATTACGAGCATCCAACCAAGGGAAATCGTCAGTTTGTGACTGCAGGTATTGGGTTAAAGTACAACATCTTCGGCTTGAACCTTTCCTACCTCATCCCTACTTCCAATCAGAGGAGTCCACTGGATAATACCTTGAGATTCTCAATCATATTTGACATTGGAGGCGGCGGCGGCGCAGATGCTGTTCCGACTGACGGATAGATATTTCAAATCACCCAAAAGGGTAAATAAAAAAAGCTGCTATAAATAGCAGCTTTTTTTATTGGATCATCTCTCATAAGCCGGATTCTGTTGACCTGATTACTCAGGTCTCCCATCATTTATCTATTCTGCCCACCCCTCCCGACGGACCAGGCAAGCCTGATCACAGGAACGAGTAACTCCGATTCCGCAAAGGAAGCCGGGATGTACATGGCATTTCAACCCGCAAGGTTTGTCTCCATCTGCTGTTACCAACAAAAGGCGTGCGCTCTTACCACACGATTTCACCCTTACCCCAGTGGAAACCACCAGGGCGGTTTATTTTCTGTGACACTTTCTGTTCCCTTCGCAGGGCCCCACTTTTTCAAATGGTACGGTACTCTGTGTTGTCCGGACTTTCCTCTCTGCCACCATTGTGACAGAGCGACAGGATCCAAGTGATCCACAAATGATAACCCAAAATTACGCTGATTAAGTTCAATACCTACAGCTAAGCCTATTAAGTTCTCACCAAAATCCAAATCAGGCTAGCAAATAGATCGCTTATCTTATTCTAAAATCCTTATTTTTACTTAATTATACATTTCAATAAAATGTAATGCGTTGATTAACATCGCGTCATTATCAAACAGACTCGGATTGCTATCGATTGGTTTGGTTATCAGTCTGGCCGCTGCTTTGATTATCCCGAACTCTTCTATACTTATCCCCAAAGAGAGAAGCATTGCGCAGGAGGTTAAGCAAGAACTGAATACTCTGGAAACTGCAGTAAGTTCAACGCTACTTGACCGGCAGTTCTTCAAGAATATGCTAGATGTGGTACAAGACAATGTACCGGTCACCAATGACATCATTGAAAAGATGAGCGCGTACTCATCACTACCGTTTACTATTTATGTATATCGCCGTGATTCACTGTTGTACTGGAGTAAACCAGGGCTGACGATTGACCCGGCGTTTTTCAAGACCACAAATCCGCCATTCATAGCAAGTGATCACCTCAAAGATTTCCTGATCAAGGAATACACGATATATCACGACTTCACAAACTACACTGTATACGCCAAAATACCTGTACTGTCAGATCGCATAGATCGCAATCGGATAAGGCTTGTCAGTAAGCCAGAGGCTATTCAAAAAACAGAAGAGTGGCAACGCATCACATCCGTGGAGGGTGATGTTCTGTGTGCAATTGTCTTTGCAAAGGAAAAGTTAGGCTTTTGGCAACAACTCGCACTGCTTGTCAGTTCTCTTACTTTTTGCATTCTGTTAGCCGTTTGGCTGCCATTGATGCTTGCACGATTCGCCCCGCGGCTCATTGGACAAAACAAACACCTGTGGTTAATAGGCACAATAGTCATTTTACGTCTGGTCCTGATATTTGTGAACTATCACTCCACATTTGACGAACTAAACCTGTTTACCCCAATCAACTCAAAGATCGCGTTTCCCTATAGCCTTTCCGATCTTTTGATGGACTCAGTACTATTCGCTACAATCACTCTGCTCTGGGCCCGTTTCAAGCCTGCTCCGGTTGGCAAAATGGCTACACTGCTTGAGCGGTACACAATAACAATTGGCTCTTATTTATTGATGATATTATCTGTGGGCCTGTTTGCATGGATTCAAAGGTGGTTAATACTAGAGACCACTCTCCCACTCAACCTGGAACACATCAGTTTTTGGGGCGGGAATAACGCAGCTGTATTCACATCCCTGGCTTGTGTCATTTTTGGATTATTCGTTTTGGGTCAAAGACTGCTACAAGACCTACCTCAAATTCAACCTTCTATATATCGAAGAACTGTGGATTTGATCATAGCGGGATTAATCAGTCTACCATTCATAACAATGCTAGATTTAAATTTCCCGCTTTTCGGATTTTACATCGCGGGATTTAGTCTACTGGTACTCTTTGATTTATACTCCGAATCCAATAATAGATCTGTGATTTGGGTCATATGCTGGACGATGTTGGTAGCTGGTTTTGAGGCCGGTGTTTTACACAACTATCACATCGATAAGGATGTCCGTGCGCGATATACCCAGGCACAGCAGTTGAGTGTGGATTTGACAGATGGGTCCGGCAGGGATATCGACGATGTCGTACTCACATGGCTTCCCAATATTCCATCCCGATACAGTCTCGGTGTATTTAAAGACAATAAACTTGCGTACAGTTACAACTATGCCTACCCATTGCTGTTGCCTGATTCAATACGGCATGACAAGCTCTATAATATTGGCGACGATGTCCGCAGTGAAGTAGGGTACCAAAACGGGGCTTACAGTGTACTTATCGGAAGGCGCAATAGCGGCTTAATGCAAATCATTTCACTCTTCTCATACACATTTGCCCTATTTAATATTTTTCTCTTTTTTGTGGCATTGTCCAACTCATTTTTGCACTATTTACCAAAGGAAGTTAATATTTCCTTTTCCTCAAGACCTACCCTCAGAAATCGAATCCAGGTCGCGATTGTTTTCCTCATCATACTCTCGTTTGTGATTATTGGATTTGTAACGGTTTTTTATTTGCGCAACACATCAGAAGATCGCGACAAAAAATATTTCGAGGAGCGTCTGAGAGCTGTTGCCACATCTATTGCTCAGACGATACCTGTTTCGGATAGTCTTACGACGCCAGAAGATATTGTACCCAAAATTGCTGGTATTGCTTATGTCTATAACCGACAGGCAAAGATTTACAATGTGAACGGTGATCTTGTTTTGCAAAGTGATGCGCAATCACCTGTTCCTGTCAGGTCATCGATAAAGATGTCATTTGTTAATAAATTTGAAATGGACCAGAGTGATCTGACATACAGCATCCAGACGCTTCAGACTGCGCAAGGTGTTTCATATCAAGGATTGTTGTCACTCCGTGATGACAACGGTCGTAAATACGCATATATAGAACTACCCGGAATAAGCATGACACAGACCGACCCTGAAACAGGATCAAGGTTTTTTGGCACGTTGCTCAACGCCTACGTTTTTCTATTTCTTATTGCTGTTGCATTAGCCATCGGTGTAGCAAATTCAATTACACGTCCATTGGCTCAGCTGGGTGAAAAGTTGAAAAAATTAAAACTCGGCAAAAAGAATGAGGAAATTCCATGGGGTATCGACGATGAGATTGGAGCGCTCATAAATGACTATAATTTAATGATTCAAAAACTGGATGAGAGTGCTCAACTTCTCGCCCTGACAGAACGCGACACTGCCTGGCGTGAAATGGCAAAGCAAGTGGCACATGAAATCAAGAATCCACTCACACCAATGAAGCTGAGTATCCAGTATCTTGAGAAAAGTGCGAAGGAATCAGATGATATACATGCCCTTGTCAAAAGAGTGAGCAATACCCTAATCGAACAGATCGACAATTTATCGAGAATCGCCTCGGAATTCTCAAATTTTGCAACATTACCACAGTCCGAAAATGAAAAAGTCGCATTAAATGATGTGGTTGCTTCCGTGCATGACTTGTTCAGAAAGCGGGATGATATGGACGTACAATTATATGTCCCAATTCAGGATATCATTGTATTTGCTGACCGCAACCAAATGGTGCGTGTCCTGAACAATGTCATTAAAAATGCAATTCAGGCAATTCCGGATAACAAGCGTGGCATGATCAATATATCGCTTGTCAAAAGAGGAGATGCCGCAATTATTTCTGTAGAAGACAACGGCATTGGAATTTCCGAAGAAATGCGCGATAGTGTTTTCAGGCCGAATTTTACGACAAAATCATCAGGGACCGGACTGGGCCTTGCCATATGTGCAAATATCATGGAAACATTTAATGGAAGAATTTATTTCGAAACCGAAAAAGGCAAGGGGACTAAATTCTTCATAGAGATTCCTCTCATGAAATTCGATGACAACATCCGGGAACAAGAACGAGTAGTGCTTTAGCTCTTCAGGACCTCCGCCATCGTGCTCCCAATATCTGCTGGTGAATTGATAACGTGTATACCACACTCCTTCATGATTTTCATCTTGGCAGCTGCAGTATCTTCTGCACCGCCAATAATAGCGCCCGCATGTCCCATCGTACGGCCTTTTGGAGCTGTTTGACCTGCAATAAATCCGACGACTGGCTTTGTGCCATTTTCTTTTATCCAATTGGCCGCATCGGCCTCCATTGGTCCGCCAATCTCTCCAATCATGACTATTCCGTCTGTATCCGGGTCTGCCATGAGTAATTTTATTGCATCCAGGGTGGTCGTGCCAATAATTGGATCTCCTCCAATTCCTATGCAAGTAGATTGGCCCAAGCCTGCCTTGGTCACCTGATCAACAGCCTCGTACGTCAATGTACCTGACCTTGAGACTATCCCCACGTGCCCCTTGCGATGAATAAACCCAGGCATGATACCTACTTTTGCTTCACCCGGAGTAATAATTCCGGGACAGTTTGGTCCTATCAGGCGGCTATCCGAGTCATTTACAATACCGATAACTCGAGCCATGTCCTGCACGGGAATGCCTTCTGTGATACAAACAATAACACCGACTCCAGCATCGACTGACTCCAAAATGGCATCCGCGGCAAAGCGAGGTGGAACGAAAATGATACACACGTTTCCTCCTGTCTCGGTTACTGCCTGATCAACTGTATTGAAAACGGGTCGGTCAAGATGGACTGTGCCGCCTTTTCCCGGAGTAACACCGGCGACGACATTGGTTCCGTACTCGATCATTTGTCCAGCGTGAAAACTGCCCTCTTTCCCGGTAAACCCCTGTACGATGACACGGCTATCTTTGTTGACTAGTATACTCATTTGAAAATGTACTTAAGACGATTTATTCTCTAACTACCACAAACACAACCTCATCAGGCTTGTGCATTAAATATCTTTCACGCGCATATTTTTCAGGAGAATTCTTCAAAACATACAATTCATCTTGTGCTTCTTTAAGCAATTGTCTGTCTTGAGCTATCTGCTGTTTCAACTTGCTTGTTGTATGATTCAATCGATACTGCATTATCATATTGTGCTGATCGAAAAACATCATCCAAACAAAAAATACGGAAAGGGTAACTGTATATTTATTCAGCCACCGTGACAACTTGATTCCATCAAGCCATGACCTGAGTTGAGAAATAGTTTTCATTCTTTGAGCCTTGAGACGTGCTAAGATAGTGAATTTAAGCTCTCTACCCAATTAGATGTCGCCCAGGAAAGACAGCGGTGTCCCCCAGCATTTCTTCGATACGCAACAACTGATTGTATTTAGCGACGCGATCTGAACGTGACAGTGAGCCGGTTTTAATTTGACCCGCATTTAAAGCCACGGCAAGATCTGCTATTGTTGTATCCTCTGTCTCTCCGGACCGATGGCTAATCACCGTGGTAAATGCGTTAAACTGCGCCATATTCACGCAGTCGATAGTCTCTGTAAGCGATCCAATCTGATTTAATTTAATCAGAATAGAATTTGATATTGACTCGTCGATGCCCCGTCTCAATCTTTCAGTATTGGTGACAAAAAGATCATCACCCACGAGTTGGACCTTATCCCCAATTCGCTCTGTGAGGACTTTCCATCCATCCCAATCATCCTCATCCAGACCGTCTTCAATTGAAAATATCGGGTATTTATTGACCCAACCCTCCCAATAATCTATCATCTCTGCTGGTGTGAGTTTTTCCCCAGTAGATTTGTGAAAATGATATGTTCCTGACTCTGCATCATAAAACTCAGAAGCTGCAGCATCCATGGCAAGAAAGACATCCTCACCAGGTCTGTAGCCTGCTTTTTCGATAGCTGTCAACACCACTTCAATTGCCTCGACATTCGAACCAAGGTTTGGTGCGAAGCCACCTTCATCACCTACACTTGTATTATATTTATTGTCATGCAGTACACTCTTGAGTTTATGGAAGATTTCTGTTCCCATTCTGAGGGCATCAGAAAACGTATCTGCGCCGGAAGGGACAATCATAAACTCTTGAAAATCAATACTGTTGTCAGCATGTGACCCTCCATTTAGAATATTCATCATTGGCACTGGAATGACATGCGCATTGACACCACCCAAATACCTGAACAACGGCATGTGCAATTCATTTGCAGCTGCATACGCGATTGCAAGGCTGGCACCAAGAATCGCATTGGCACCAAACTTCGATTTATTCTTGGTTCCATCAGCATCAATCATGCTCATGTCCAGATCACGTTGTTCGAGGACATCCATCCCCAAAATGACCTCAGCGATGCTCTCCTCAACGTGTTCACACGCTTTCAACACGCCTTTTCCTCCATACCTGTCAGCATCACCGTCACGCAGCTCATGGGCCTCGTGCTTTCCAGTAGATGCACCTGATGGGACAATCGCACGCCCCATGTAGCCGGCTTCGGTCATCACATCGACCTCAACCGTAGGATTTCCACGGCTGTCTAATACTTCTCTTGCTTTGATGTCAATAATTGCACTCATATCCGGTTAATTTTTTATTGATTCCATGAGTTGAATAAAATCGTCAAACAAATACCTTGAATCATGAGGTCCTGGTGACGATTCTGGATGGTACTGCACAGAGAATGCCCTTTTGCCCTTCACACGAATACCCTCAATTGATTCATCATTGAGATTGACATGTGTCACATCCACCTTGTCCCGATTTTCATGAATGGCATCCGGAGAGACACCGAAACCATGGTTCTGGCTTGTTATCTCACACAATCCGGATTTCAGGTTTTTCACGGGATGATTAATTCCCCTGTGCACGTGATGCATTTTGTAAGTAGGTATGTCTACTGCCAGTGCCAGTAATTGGTGCCCGAGGCAGATTCCAAAAACGGGTTTATCCAATTTCAGAATTTCTTTCACATTTGAAATCGCATAGTCCATCGCTGCCGGATCGCCCGGTCCATTGCTTAAGAAGTATCCGTCGGGATTAAATCTCTGTAGTACGTCCACCTCTGTACGGGCAGGAAACACACCAACATAGCATCCTCTCTCAACCAGGCATTTGGCAATATTCTTTTTCATCCCGAAATCCAAAGCGGCAACCCTGTACCCAGCATTGGGATCCCCATGGTACTTTGGTGCCTTTGTTGACACCTTTGACGCCAGCTCCAAACCTTCCATTTTCGGTGCCTTGTTCAGTATTGTTCTCAGTTCGTCTATATCCGATATCTCAGACGAAATGATCGCATTCATAGCCCCTTTGTCACGGATGTGTTTTACAATAGCCCGTGTATCTATCGAATGAATGCAAACAGTCTCTTCCTTCTCGAAATACTGTTGAAGGTCCTGATCGGCGAGTTGACGGCTGTACTCATTCGTGAAATTCTTACACACAAATCCGGCAATCTGAACATGCTCTGACTCAGCATCCATTTCCTTTGTGCCGTAATTGCCGATGTGCGCGTTGGTAGCGACCAGAATTTGACCATAATAAGAAGGATCGGTAAAAATCTCCTGATACCCGGTCATGCCGGTATTAAAGCAAATCTCCCCAACGGTTGTCCCAATTTTTCCGCCTGCGAGACCCTCATACAAGGTGCCATCTTCGAGTAATACTATCGCTTTAGGTCGTTCCTTTAATTCCATTTTCGCAGCTCTGTCTATGTACTGTGCAAAGATATTATTATGTACCTCCTTTGTTGACTTCAGGCATAAAAAAAGAGCGACAACCAATGGTTACCGCCCTTATTGTTTTCGTTGTGCATTGCAATGCTATTCCTCTTCATCTGAAGTTGCTGTAGCTACTGCCGGTGCTGCACTCTCTGCAGCCTTCTTGCTGCTTCCACGGCGAGTCCGTCGACGAGTAGGCTTGCCTGTTTCAGCGTCCCCACCCACAGAGTACTCAGTATTATAGTCAACAAATTCAATCATTGCCATCTCTGCCGCATCTCCTTGTCTAAATCCGATGCGTATGACCCGTGTATAACCACCTGGACGATCACCCACCTTCTCTTTAATCGGGCCAAACAATTCTTTAACGGCCTCCTTATTCTGCAAATAACTAAAGACCACCCGACGCGAGTGTGTCGTATCAGCTTTTGCCTTTGTCACCAATGGCTCAACGTAGACACGCAATGCTTTCGCTTTAGCAAGTGTTGTATTGATTCTCTTGTGCTCGATCAGGTTTGCAGCCAGATTGCTCAAAAGGGCTCTTCTATGTCCCTTCTTGCGTCCGAGATGGTTAAATTTCTTCCCGTGTCTCATGATTGAATAATTTGTTAACCTCGCAACACCAACAGGTTATTGCAGTAATTTATGAATTGATCTTAGTCCTCGTCAAGTTTGTACTTGGAAAGGTCCATTCCAAAAGTCAGTCCTTTGACCTGAAGCAATTCCTCAATCTCGACCAATGATTTCTTTCCAAAGTTTCTGAACTTCAAGAGTTCATGTGTATCATAACGTACAAGCTCACCTAGTGCATTGATCTTGGCTGCTTTCAGGCAGTTGTACGCTCGTACTGACAGATCGAGATCCTCGAGTGAAGTCTTGAGGAGTTTACGCATATGCAGAATGTGCTCATCCACAATCGCCTCTTCCCTGCTCGTTGCATCGTTAAACGTGATATTCTCGTCGGTGATCAACATCAGGTGCTGAATCAGGATGCGTGAAGCCTCCTTGATCGCCTCCTCTGGATGTATTGTACCGTCAGTCTCTATTTCGAAGCTCAGTTTCTCATAATCCGTACGTTGTGCCACACGGGTACTTGACACCTGATAGGCCACATTCTTGATAGGCGTATAGATGGCATCCACCGGTATCACACCTATCGGTGCGTCTTTGGGGAGATTTTCATCCGCAGGGACATAACCACGTCCTTTTGTAATTGTGAGTTCCAATTCCAGGTTCACAGATGGGTCCATGTTACATATCACCAAATCAGGATTCATCACTTCGAAAACATTGGTATGGTCTTCAATATCCTTTGCTGTAAATTCCTCCTTCCCACTAATGGTGAGGTAAATTTTTTCTTCTTCCACACCATCGTCTTCCAAAACCTGCTTGATACGAACTTGCTTCAGATTGAGAATGATATCGACCACATCCTCAATGATTCCATTGACAGTGGAGAATTCGTGATCTACACCTGCAATTCTTACTGCAGAGATGGCATATCCCTCCAATGAGGATAACAAGACACGTCTCAGGGAATTACCCACAGTCTGGCCAAATCCTGGCTCCAGTGGTTTAAATTCAAAAAGTCCATGAAAATCGGTCGCTTTCTGAAGAATAATTTTATCTGGCTGCTGAAAATTTAGGATACTCATATGGCGTTACTGCTTGAAAGTTTGAAAACAATTGTGACAGCCTGCTGGCCGGTTCAATTAGATTACTTGGAATACAATTCCACAATCAACTGCTCATTGATTTTTTCGGGAATCTGCTCACGAGTCGGAAACTCAATAAATGTTCCTTCGTACCGATCAGGATTCCATTCTATCCAAGGGAATTTACGCACGTCTGATTTAATGTTTATGCTGGCTTGGATCACATCAAGGTGACGTGACTTTGCACGAACCGTAATCACATCTCCATCACGAAGGTGATATGACGGAATATTCGTCAAAATGCCATTCACGAGGATATGCTTATGCGAAACGAGCTGCCGGGCACCTCTCCGTGTAGGAGCAATACCAAGGCGAAACACTACATTATCGAGACGTGATTCAAGAAGCTGAAGTAGTACCTCACCCGTAACGCCTTTCTTACTACTCGCTTTTTCAAACAAATTTCTAAACTGACGCTCCAGTACACCATATGTGTATTTGGCTTTCTGCTTCTCCATCAACTGAAGAGCATAATCAGACTTTTGTCTTCTTCTTCTGCTCGTACCATGTTGACCCGGACGGTGCTTTTTTCTTTCGAAAACTTTGTCGAAGCCGTAAATAGCTTCACCAAGAGCACGTGCTTTTTTTGACTTAGGACCTGTATATCTTGCCATTTCTACTTTCTTGAAGAATTAGACTCTACGCTTTTTCGGAGGGCGACATCCATTGTGCGGTAATGGAGTAACGTCATTGATGCGAGTAACCTTGATACCTGAATTATCGATAGCCCGGATTGCAGCTTCTCTGCCAGATCCCGGTCCTTTCACATAGACTTGTACCATGCGCATGCCAGCGTCGTGCGCCACACGTGCAGCATCAGTAGCTGCCATCTGGGCTGCATACGGAGTATTCTTTTTAGAACCTCTGAATCCAGCTTTACCGGCACTACCTTGTGACACCACTTGTCCCTGCTTGTTGCAAAGGGAAATAATGATATTATTAAACGACGCCTGAATATAGGCTACGCCTTCAGATTCGACTCTGACTTTTCTTTTCTTGCTGCTTTTTCTCGCTTTTGCCATTGGAACAACTCTGTTGTTGACACTAAATTATTTAGTTGCTTTCTTCTTGTTGGCAACTGTCTTACGTCTACCTTTCCTGGTACGTGCGTTGGTTCGTGTCCTCTGTCCACGCAGAGGCAATCCCCTTCTGTGTCTCAGACCTCTGTAACATCCGATATCCATCAATCGCTTAATGTTCATCTGCACTTCGGAACGCAACTCACCTTCTACTTTATACTCATCCTGGATAAGCTTTACGATCACCATGATGTTATCATCAGTCCAATCGCTTACTTTGACGTTTTCGTCAATTTTAGCTTTTTCCAAAATGGCACTGGAAGTTGATTTTCCGATCCCATATATGTAGGTCAAGCCGATCACTCCGCGCTTGCCTCTTGGTATGTCTATTCCTGAAATCCTCGCCATAAATGACTTCGTTTAGCTTACCCCTGACGTTGTTTAAATCTGGGATTTTTCTTGTTGATAATGTACACCTTCCCATGCCTGCGAACAATTTTGCAGTCAACGGAACGCTTCTTAATTGATGCTCGTACTTTCATGGTACGCTGTTTTACTTGTATCTGTACGTAATACGCCCTCTCGACAAGTCGTAAGGCGACATTTCTACTGCAACTTTATCTCCTGGCAAGATTCGGATATAGTGCATCCGCATCTTTCCTGAAATTGTTGCCACCAAAACATGATTATTCTCAAGACGAACCCTAAACATCGCATTAGACAATGCTTCTTCTATGATTCCATCCTGTTTTATAAGCGGTTGTTTGGCCATTTTTCAAATTGGAGTGCAAATATCTAGTTTTTTTCTGAGATATCCTTGAGTTCCGGGTTATTTTTAACTGCCAGTTCTACAAGGCTATGGTTTGACAATATATCTGCCTCTCCCTTGCGCACCACCACTGTATGTTCAAAGTGTGCACTTGCTTTTTTATCACGTGTGATCACTGTCCAACCATCGTCAAGTTGAGATATTTCCTTCCTTCCGAGGTTTATCATCGGCTCTATTGCAATGACAAGACCATCTTTAAGCATAGGTCCTGTCCCGCGTCTGCCATAGTTTGGGACTTCTGGGGACTCATGCAGGCTTTTCCCTATGCCGTGCCCTACCAATTCTCTGACCACCCCATAATTGTGCTTCCGCTCAGCATTCTCCTGTATGGCATGACCGATATCGCCCAAACGTTTACCTACCACAGCCTGACCAATTCCCAGGTACAAAGATTCACGTGTCACTCGCATCAGTTCCAGAATTTCCTCGCTCACATCCCCAATTGCAAATGTATACGCGGCATCACCGAAAAAACCGTTCTGAAAAACACCGCAGTCTACTGACACAATATCTCCATCTGCAAATTGCTGATTCCCAGGTATGCCGTGCACAACACTTTCATTGGCAGAAACACATAATGTTGCGGGAAATCCACGGTACCCTTTAAAGCCGGGCTCGGCTCCATGATCCCGAATAAGCTCTTCTGCTTGTTTGTCAATTACTTCACCCTTCATTCCTGGCTTTATGGTCTTTGCTACATGCTCCAGAACCTTACTGACCAATAGACAGCTTTGTCTGATCAACTCGACCTCTTCTGATGTTTTGTAATACACCATCTCCCTCAAAAACTGGCTATATGAAATGTAATGATGCGCATACAGATATTACATTGGTGCCCCAATGCTCTGCATACCACTACGACCTTTTAGCTTGCCTGACTTTACCAATCCATCATACTTTCGCATGAGAAGGTGACTCTCTATCTGCTGAAGAGTGTCTAATACGACACCCACCAGGATTAGCAGAGATGTTCCTCCGAAGAAAATGGCAAATCCCTGATTAATACCAAATCCTACCGCCACTGCAGGTAAAATTGTAATAAGTCCAAGAAAGATCGACCCAGGCAGAGTCACACGAGTAGTCGTTGTGTCAATAAAGTCAGCTGTTGCTTTGCCTGGCTTGATACCTGGAATAAACGCATTTTGCCTTTTCAGGTACTCAGCATACTGCTGCGGATTGACAAGCAATGCCGTATAGACGTAAGTAAAAATCACAACGAGAAAAAAGGCAAACAGGCTCGACAAAAATGAAAACGGGTTGTTTAGTTGACCCATGAGTCCATCTCCTGCCATCGCGGCATTCGCATCACCCGCGAAGTACTGTGCAACTGTCATTGGCAGAAACATAAGCGCCTGTGCAAAGATAATTGGCATGACACCGGCAGCATTGACTTTTAAGGGAATATAATCCCTCGCCCCTGCCTGTGGAATCGCACTGTTCCCACGCCCTACCATGCGTTTAGCAAATTGTATCGGAATTCTTCGAACCCCTTGAACAATGAGGATGGTTACCATGGTGACGCCGAAAAATGCTGCCAATTCAATGACAAGTAAAAACATACCTGAACCATCAAGACTGGCCTGAACTTCAAAGATCAGTGCACCAGGCAATGACGCGATGATACCGATCATGATGAGCAACGAGATTCCATTTCCGATACCTCGGTCTGTAATACGCTCACCAAGCCACATTGCGAAAATTGTTCCTGTAGATAAGATGATGATACTTGACATCCAAAATACACCTGGTGCCAAAGAATTGTCGACGGCACCCATTCCGGTGACGTATGACAAGTATGCACCTCCCTGTACCAGTGTAATAGCTACGGTCAGGAGTCGGGTGATTTGAGTTATTTTCTTTCTGCCCGATTCACCTTCCTTTTGTTGGAGTCGTTGAAAGTAAGGCACGGCAAAACCCATCAGTTGGATGATGATTGATGCAGTGATATAGGGCATGATTCCCAACGCAAAAATGGATGCATTACCAAATGCACCTCCAGTAAACGAATTAATCAGACCCAGGAGATCCGTACGTTGTGTAAAAGCTGACGAAAGGACTTTTGGATCGACACCAGGCAGTACAACAAAAGTACCGAAGCGATAAATCATCAAAATGGCAAGCGTAAACAGGATACGCTGACGCAGTTCCTTAATAGTCCAAATATTGCGGAGGGTTTCTATAAATTTCTTCATACTAGACTAGCGTAATCTTCCCACCTTTTTCTTCGATGGCTTTGCGGGCAGTTTCAGAAATAGCATGTACTTCGACAGACACTGCGGATGTCAACTCGCCTCTTCCCAGTATCTTGACAAGGTCGCGTTTAGCGATATACCGATGGCTCTTGAGCAATTCGAGTGTTACCTCTGAGCTATTGTGCTTATCGGCAAAAGCTTGTAATTGATCCAGATTGATCTTCACGTATTCCGTTCGATTTGGTGATTTAAAACCACGTTTCGGAAGACGCATTTGCAGAGGCATTTGTCCACCTTCAAAATTTCTTTTGCGGCTATAACCTGAGCGTGACTTCTGACCTTTGTGACCACGACTTGCGGTACCACCTTGACCTGATCCTTGACCACGTCCACGACGACGTCCACTTTTGACGGCACCTTTGGCGGGTTTTAATGTATGCAACTCCATTGTCTTCCTTTTAATCTGTTACTTCTTCAATACGCACGAGGTGTTCGATCTTTTTGATCATTCCAAGAATTTCAGGTCTTGTCTCATGCACTACAGAGTGGTTGATCCGGGTTAAACCGAGTGCCACCATCGTCGCCTTTTGGCGCTTTGTGCGATCAATCACACTTTTTACTTGAGTAATTTTCAGTTTTCCCATCTTCGTTACGCTTTCTAGCCGTTGTAGACTTTAGTAATCTTAATACCGCGCTGACGACTCACATCGAGCGGGCTTCTGAGCTTTTTCAGAGCGTCAATTGTTGCTTTAACCATGTTGTGAGGATTTGAAGATCCCAACGATTTGGCCAATACATTGTGCACTCCGGCAATTTCCAGGACTGCTCGCATAGCACTACCGGCGATTACACCTGTTCCTTCAGATGCTGGCTTTATGAATACTCTGCCGGCACCATACTTTCCATTCTGCTCGTGCGGAATGGTTCCCTTGTGCAATGGAATCTTAATCAGGTTCTTCTTTGCATCGTCTACTGCTTTAGCGATTGCCTCCTGAACATCCCTTGCTTTTCCCAGACCGTTTCCTACAGTGCCTTCACCATCTCCCACTACAACGATAGCGGAAAAACTAAAAGTTCTACCACCCTTTGTCACTTTCGCCACACGGTTGAGTGATACGAGCTTGTCTTTCAGTTCAATTTCGGCAGGACGTACCCGCTTTGTGGACCTATTTGCCATGTTAATTAACCTTTCTTAAAGTTTCAATCCGTTTTCGCGTGCACCATCTGCAAGAGCCTTAACGCGCCCATGATACAAATAGCCACTGCGATCAAATACAACGGTATTAATATTCAAATCTTTGGCTTTACCAGCCATAATTGCACCAACCTGTTTTGCCTGGTCTATTCTATTGCCCTCTTTTGACACACCAGAGTCGGTAGAGGTAGCAGCTGCCAGGGTTGTTCCATTTACATCATCAATTAGCTGACAATAGATAGATTTATTGCTGCGAAAAACAGAGAGGCGTGGTCTTGCAGACGTGCCTTTGATGCTTTTTCTGATCCGTAAATGGATCTTTCTTCTTCTTGTTGCTTTTGTCTTCGTTGCCATAATATCAATCGATTATCCAGCAGTCTTACCAGCCTTACGACGCAAGATCTCACCTTTATATTTAATTCCCTTTCCTTTGTACGGCTCCGGTTTGCGCAAAGCGCGAATCTTAGCTGCTATATGACCAAGGAGTTGCTTATCAGTGCATTCCATGCGAATAGAAGGTGGCTTACCTTTCTCCATCACAGTTTCGAGCTTGATCTCATCAGGGATGTAGAACATGATAGGGTGTGAGTAACCAACGGTCAACTCAAGCAGGTTGCCGTGATTTGCAACACGATACCCTACCCCGATGAGTTCCAACTCCTTCACAAAACCTTCAGATACTCCGACAATCATATTGGCCAGAAGTGCTCTGTACAAACCATGTGCTGCCTTGTGACGTTTTTGCTCAGTCGGTCTGCTCAATGCCAAAACCCCGTCTTCAATCGTCAATCCCATATCCGGATCAACTTGCTGCATGAGCTCTCCTTTGGGGCCTTTGACAGTAACCAAGTTATTATTACTGATGGTGATGTCTATACCCTGGGGAATTTTAATCGGTGCTTTACCTATTCTGGACATTCCTTATTCTTTAAAATCTGTCTATTAATACACGTAGCAGATCAGTTCGCCACCGAGGTTTTCGGTAGCTGCCTGCTTGCTCGTCATCAACCCATGTGAAGTTGATATAATTGCAATTCCGAGCCCGTTTATAATTCTTGGCAGATTATCGGCTTTTGCATACTTGCGCAATCCCGGCTTACTTAATCTTCCAAGCTTCCGGATCACCGGCTCCTTAGTTTCCATGTCGTATTTCAGAGCGATTTTTATCACTCCTTGCGGACCATCACCCTCCATAAATTTATATCTGAAGATGTAACCCTGATCATAGAGAATTTCTGTAATCTTCCGTTTAATCCCTGAAGTTGGAATTTCAACAATGCGATGTCCGGCTTGCTGTGCATTCCGAATTCTCGTCAAGTAATCTGCTATTGGATCTGTCATTGTCTTTCCTTTCCTGTTACCAGCTCGCCTTTGTTATTCCGGGAATCTTCCCTTCCAAAGCCATTTTTCTAAATGTCACACGGCAAATGCCAAATCTTCTCATATATCCCTTGGGACGTCCTGTCAGGCCACAGCGATTGTGCAATCTTACAGGAGAAGCATTGCGCGGGAGCTTGTCCAACTCTTCATAGTTCCCCTCTGCCTTGAGAAGGGCTCTGCGCTCAGCGTATTTAGCGACCATTCTTTCGCGTTTTTTTCCACGCGCTACGACTGATTTTTTTGCCATTACAGTTTAATTTCTTTGTTGGTTTTTAAAAGGCATTCCAAGCAACTTCAGCAAAGACAATGCCTCTGCATCTGTTTTGGCACTTGTGACTATCGTGATATCCATTCCGTTAATCTTATTGATTTTATCAATGTCGATTTCCGGAAAAATAATTTGCTCTGTAATACCCATTGAATAGTTACCACGCCCATCGAAACTCTTGTCATTGATACCTCTAAAGTCACGTACACGTGGTAGGGCAACTGAAATGAGTCTATCGAGGAATTCGTACATACGCTCACGTCGCAGTGTCACACGTACGCCGATGATCATTCCTTCTCTGAGTTTAAAATTAGACACAGATTTCCGTGTTTCCACTGTCACAGCCATTTGGCCGGCGATAGAAGTCATCTCCTTTTGAAACACGTCGACGAGCTTCTTGTCTTGTGTGGCATCTCCAACACCTTGATTTATACAAATCTTTTCTACTGTTGGAACTTCCATGACGGATTTGTATTTAAACTCCTCCATCATTTTGGGAACAATCTCCTCCTGATAATATTTCTCTAATGTCGGTGCCATCACTTAATGATTTCTCCAGATGATTTTGAATAGCGCATAATTTTACCATCAACCATTTTGCGTCCTATGCGGGTTGGATCTCCAGTTTTGGGATCAATCAGCATCAGGTTTGAAATATGCACTGCAACAGCGATTTCATGAATTCCCCCTTCAGGTTTTTCATTTGTCGGTTTCATGTGCTTCTTCGCCAGGTTGACATCTTCAACTACCGCGAGATTTTTGTGCGGAAAAACCTCAAGGACTGCTCCTGTTTTTCCTTTATCATCGCCGGCCATGACCATCACCTTATCTCCCTTTTTAATGTGGAGTTTTGGCGTGAATCTCTTTTGCTTATTTATCTTCTTCTTCATGATTGTACTCCTTATTAAAGCACCTCTGGCGCCAGTGATACAATACGCATAAAGTCCTTCTCTCTGAGTTCTCTAGCAACCGGACCGAAGATCCGTGTTCCACGAGGCTCATCACCAGCGTCAAGCAGCACTACGGCATTGTCATCAAAGCGGATATATGATCCGTCCTTACGACGAATCTCCTTTCTGGTTCTAACGACAACGGCCTTTGTCACGGTGCCTTTTTTCAGACCACCGGGTGTTGAATCTTTAACGGTTACGACGATTGTATCGCCAATGCTGGCATAACGTCGTTTTGAACCACCCAGTACACGAATGCACAGTACTTCTTTGGCCCCGCTATTGTCTGCTACTTTGAGTCTCGATTCCTGTTGTATCATGATGCCTTAAAATCTGCTTAATACTTATTTAGCTCTTTCGATGACATCCACGAGACGCCAACGTTTGTTTTTGCTGAGTGGTCTAGTCTCCATGATGCGCACTGTATCTCCTTCACGACAAGTATTCTCTTCGTCGTGTGCAGTGAGCTTCTTGGATTTCATTACATACTTCCCGTAAATGGGATGTTTCAACCTTCTCTCCACCACGATTGTGATGGTCTTATCCATCTTCGCACTGGAAACCACTCCGGTTCTTTGTTTTCTTAATTTTCTATCGGTCATGTCCTACTCGTTGCGATTTAAGATTTTCTTCTGCGCTCTCTGATTCTGGAGCGACCAGCCACCTGGGCTTCAGTCATTTGTGTTACTTCACGTTTGCGTACTTCACCGCTTAATCTTGCGATATCACGACGTACTTCACGTAATCCGATTGGATTCTCCAGCCCCTTAATGGCATGGTCAAACTTCAGACGTTGGTACTGTGTACGTGTCTCAGTCAGCTCAATTTGCAAATCGCTGTCCGACATGTCCTGTAGTTTTTGAAATTTATCTGTTGCCATCTTTTCGACGCTTTTATCTTATTCTACGTAATCCGGGCGCACTACTATTTTTGTGTGAACCGGCAATTTTTGAGCTGCGAGGCGCAATGCTTCGACAGCAGTCTCTCTTGTCACTCCATCTATTTCAAACATGATCCTTCCGGGCTGCACATTGGCTACCCAATGGTCAAGTGCCCCTTTTCCCTTACCCATACGAACCTCTGCCGGCTTGGATGTGATAGGTTTATCTGGAAAAATGCGAATCCAGACATTACCCTCTCTCTTCATCCGACGTGTCATCGCAATACGCGCAGCTTCAATCTGACGATTAGTTATGCGGCCATTATCCAGGGATTTCAATGCAAAAGAACCAAATGATACGGTACTGCCTTTGTATGCAATACCGCGATTCCTGCCCTTTTGCTGATTCCTGTATTTTGTCCTTTTTGGCTGTAACATCGCTCTATTTTCTTTTCACCTGATATAGGTCTGAAAAAAGTTTCGCAAAAGTACGGAACCTTTCTCAGATTATTCTATCTGAAATGATCTAGTTATTATCTCTGATTACTTCCTCCGCGTCCGCGACCACCACCACCACCACCACCACCATGACGGCCTCCGCGATTTCCTCCGCCCGGTTGGCGATTTCCACCACCTCTTTCTCTACGACCAAAACCTGCGTTGAGTGATAGTGCACGTTTCGTCAAAACCTCTCCCTTACAAATCCACACTTTGAGTCCTATCTTTCCATAGACAGTCTGCGCTTCTTTCAATGCATAGTCTATGTCTGCTCTGAATGTGTGTAAAGGCGTACGTCCATCCTTGTATTCTTCAGATCGTGCCATTTCAGCACCATTCAACCGACCGGATACTCTGATCTTGATTCCCTCTGCTCCGGCACGCATCGTTGCCTGAATCGACATTTTTATCGCCCGGCGATAATTCATGCGTGATTCCAGTTGACGGGCAATAGATTCTGCAACAATATTTGCATCAAGCTCCGGCTTGCGGATCTCGAAGATATTGATCTGCACGTCTTTGTCCGTAAGGTTTTTGAGCTCCTCGCGAATGCGATCTACCTCCTGGCCTCCTTTACCAATAATGATACCGGGGCGTGATGTGTGGATGGTAATCGTGATGCGCTTCAATGTGCGCTCAATCACAATTTTTGCAATTCCACCTTTGTGCACACGAGCATTGAGGTAATTACGGATTTCCTCATCTTCGATGACATTCGCTGCAAAATTCTTACCGCCAAACCAGTTTGATTCCCAGCCGCGAATTATGCCGAGTCGATTGCCTATTGGATTTGCTTTTTGACCCATTTATCTGATAGTTAGTTCAGTCTCTTAATTATTATTCTTCCTCTTCGTATATGACATCAGGTTCCACATCAAGAGGAACACGGTTTTCAACCACGACGATGAGATGATTTGTTCTCTTTCTTATTCGATGCGCGCGACCATGCGGAGCAGGCCTGAAACGTTTTAACATCGTTCCTTCATCTGACCGGATCTCTTGTACAAAGAGACCATAATCATCTGCATTAGCGGCCATATCATTTTTATACTCCCAGTTTGCAATTGCCGACAATAGTGTTTTCTCTGCCCATGTCGACGCCTCCTGCTTGGAGAATTTAAGCACATTAAGTGCATCGTCCACATTTTTACCACGAATCGTATCGATCACCAGGCGCATCTTGCGCGCGGATAATGGACAGTTTCGCATTTTTGCTACAGCTTTCATGTTACATCTGTTTGAGACGAATCAAATCTTGGTTAACGGTTTCCTGCATGGCCCCTGAAGGACCTTGTCGGAGAAAATTCACCAAGTTTATGACCTACCATGTTTTCCGTGATGAATACCGGAATGAATGTTTTCCCATTGTGTACAGCAATCGTCTGACCTACCATATCTGGTATAATCATGGATGCTCTGGACCACGTTTTAATTACACTTTTCTTCTTGCTACTCTGAGCAGTTTCCAGTTTTTTCATCAACTTATGAAAAACGTACGGCCCTTTTTTAATGGATCTTGCCATGTCGATCAATTATTTTTTAGTCTTTTTCTTTCTCTTCGCGATAATGAGCACATTACTGTGTTTGTTCACATTACGCGTTTTTTGTCCTTTCGCCATGATTCCAGTCCGTGATCTTGGATGTCCTCCTGACGCTCTACCTTCTCCACCACCCATTGGGTGATCAACAGGGTTCATTGCTACTCCACGCACTCTCGGTCTGCGTCCAAGCCATCTCTTCCGTCCGGCTTTACCCAGAACCTGAAGACTGTGATCCGGATTTGAGGCAGATCCCATAGTTGCCTTACATGTCAACAGTATCTTGCGCACCTCACTTGACGGCATTTTTACCGTCGCATATTTTCCTTCACGGCCCATTAAAACGCAGTACGATCCGGCGCTACGCGCTATCGCCCCACCTTTGCCCGGGCTCATTTCTATATTGTAAATCACTGAACCGAGTGGAATCTCACTTAAGAAGAGTGTATTGCCAGGATTGGGTAATGCCCCTTTGCCCGACATGATTTTGTCTCCTACATTAATCGTTTTCGGAGCGACGATATAGCGCTTTTCTCCATCCTTATATACAATTAAAGCGATATAAGCTGAGCGATTCGGATCATACTCTATTGTGGCAACTCTGCCTTCGATACCATCCTTGTCGCGCTTGAAGTCAATAATCCGATAACGTCTTTTATGACCTCCACCACGCTGACGCACTGTCATCTTACCGTCATGGTTACGACCACCAGTTCTGCGCCAAGGTGTCAACAGACTCTTTTCGGGAGTATCTGTTGTCACTTCAGAAAATGTATTCCCAACACGAAACCGCGTTCCGGGAGTTACTGGTTTATATTTTTTCAGTGACATTATTGATCGTTTTTCCTGTAGTCAATTAATTCTATTATATCTCACTGAAGAAATCAATCTCTTCTCCAGAGCCAAGGGTAATAATTGCTTTCTTATAAGAAGACTGCCGCCCTTTTTGCATACCTGAACGCGTCGAGCGAGTTTTATACTTACCCGGCATCGTCAATGTATTGACAGCTTTCACGCTCACGTTATACATTGCTTCTACAGCTTTCTTAATCTCTATCTTATTTGCTGTCTTGTCGACAACAAAACTGTATTGATTCAGTTTTTCACTAAGGCGCTCAGCCTTCTCGGAAATTATCGGTTTGACCAGAATATGACGTGCCATGTTTTTTCCTTTAGCTGAATGATTAATTGCAAGTATTCTTTATCACTTCGACAGAATTTTCTGAGATGACCAATTTCCCTGCCTGCAGAATTTGATAAGTATTCAAATCTCTGGCATGCACTATTTTGGATCCCTTTACATTCCGGCTTGACAGGTGCAGATTTGTATCATAATCTGAAATTACAAATACGGACTTTGCATTTGTCAATTCAAGATTTTTGATCACATCTACAAACTCCTTTGTTTTAGGCTGATCAAACGTAAAATCTTCCAAAATCATGATTCGCCCTTTGTTTGCCATGGTCGAAAGTGCAGAACGCTTGGCAAGCCTCTTGACCTTCTTATTCAGCTTGAAAGAGTAGTCTCTTGGTCTTGGACCAAAAACACGTCCTCCACTTCTGAACAAAGGATTTTTAATTGACCCTGCTCTGGCAGTTCCTGTGCCTTTTTGACGCTTTATCTTACGGGTTGAACCTTTGATTTCACCTCTTTCTTTGGCCTTGTGCGTGCCCTGGCGCTGATTTGCCAGATACTGCTTCACAGCCAGGTACAAAACGTGTTCATTTGGTTGCACACCGAAAACACTTTCAGGCAGATCTACTGATCGCCCGGTTTTTTCGCCACTTATATTCAATACATCAACTGTCATGATCACCTATTTTTCGATTATTACGAAAGCCCCTTTGTGTCCAGGAATTGCTCCCTTGATCAGAATGAGGTTTTCTTCCGGAAAAATCTTGATAATTTCAAGGTTAGACATCTTCACACGCTTGTTGCCCATTTGACCGGCCATTCGCATTCCCTTAAACACTCTTGCGGGATAAGACGCAGCTCCAATTGAACCCGGAGCTCGCTGCCTGTTATGTTGACCGTGTGTCGCATCCCCAACTCCTTTAAAGTTGTATCTTTTTACGACACCTTGAAATCCTTTACCCTTTGATACACCGACTGCAGAGACCAAGTCACCTTCTTTAAATACCTCCTCCAGAGATATAAGGTCACCGAGTTCTTTTTCGATAAAGAAATTGCGGAATTCCACCAGTTTCTTTTTCGGACCAGTTTTGGCTTTGTCAAAATGGCCTGACATGGCATTAGATGTGCGTTTTGCTTTTGCATCACCATAGCCAAGTTGCAGGGCATTATAGCCGTCTGTGTCTTCGGTTTTAACTTGCGTTACTACGTTCGGTTGCGCCTGTACTACTGTACATGCAACATTGCGACCAGCCCCTGTATAGACGCTTGTCATTCCGATTTTTTTTCCAATGAGTCCGTTCACAACTCTTCCTTTACACTGTTATATCACCAGTGAAGTGAATGAATCAACCCTCTCCACCCCGTATATTCGAGATGGACTGTTTTTCATAGCTTACGACCCGACGAGACGTCTGGTCCAGCATCAATTACTATGTAAGCTTGACCTGGATGTCTACCCCACTTGGTAGTTCCAGTTTGGAGAGTGCGTCCACCGTCTTCTGGGTGGGCGTGTATATCTCGATCAAGCGTTTGTGCGTGCGCAACTGAAACTGCTCGCGAGACGTTTTATTTACATGCGGAGAACGCAGAACTGTAAATACTTCTTTCTCGGTTGGCAGCGGAATCGGCCCTGTTACTACAGCGCCACTGTTGCGTACAGTCTTCACGATTTTCTCCGTTGACTTATCTACCAAATTGTGGTCGTACGAACGAAGCTTAATCCTGATTTTTTGATTCATAACCTATTAATAATCTATATTCTGTATTGCATTACTATTAATGCCTATTCTATACTTTAACTTCTCCTTTTGCTGTTTCAATAATTTCTTCAGCAATACTCTTCGGTACCTGGCGATTATGCGAAAATTCCATTGTTGAACTTGCACGACCGCTTGTTATTGTCCGCAATTGCGTCACATAACCAAACATCTCTGACAGAGGGACATCCGCCTGAATAGCAACTGCACCTCCTGTGCGTACCTCCTGACTCTTCGGCAATCCTCTACGGCGATTCAAGTCACCAATTACCGAGCCAACATATGTATCCGGCGTCACTACTTCCAATTTCATGATAGGCTCAAGCAATACCGGACCGCAAGAGCGTGCAGCAGCTTTAAAACCTTCTTTGGCACAGAGTTCAAATGCGATCGGTTTTGAGTCGACTGCGTGTGTCTGACCATCATAAACCCGCACTTTCATACTGTCAATGTTATATCCGGCAAGGATACCATTCGTCATCATCGCTTTGAAGCCCTTGATGATAGAAGGCATAAATTCTTTTGGGATCGAACCACCACGTATTCCATTCTCGAACTGGAGGCTGGTCTTTCCTGTCTTGAAGTCTTCGCTTTCGAGAAACTCTTCATCTGCCGGACCTAATTCAAATTCCATTTGGGCAAATAACCCGGAACCACCACTCTGCTTTTTCAAGCGCTCGGTATGATCTACTGTTTTGGTCAGTGCTTCTTTGTAATTTACCTGTGGAGCACCTTGATTACACTCTACCTTAAACTCTCTTCTCAGTCTGTCCACAATGATCTCCAGGTGCAATTCACCCATACCGGAGATGATCGTCTGATTTGTTTCTTCGTTGTATTTGACACGGAACGTCGGATCCTCTTCTGAAAGTTTTGACAGTCCCAACCCCAACTTATCCAGGTCCTTCTGAGATTTAGGTTCAACTGCGACACCGATTACAGGATCCGGAAAAGTCATGCTTTCAAGGATAATCGGCTTGCTCGGATCGCACAATGTGTCACCGGTCCGCAAGTCCTTAAATCCAACTCCAGCAGCGATATCGCCTGCTTCTACTGAGCTGATAGGATTCTGCTTATTAGCGTGCATTTGGTAAATCCGCGAAATTCGTTCTTTCTTTCCTGAACGTGTATTCAATACATATGAGCCTGCATCCAGTTTACCTGAGTAAACCCGGAAAAAAGCCAGGCGACCCACATAAGGATCTGTAGCAATTTTGAAAGCGAGAGCTGCAAAAGGCTCGTCCACAGACGGCTTACGGGAAGTAGGCTCATCGTTATTGGGATTCACTCCATCTATTTGGTCCTTATCCAATGGAGAAGGAAGAAATGCACATGCAGCATCCAATAATGCCTGTACCCCTTTGTTCTTAAATGCGCTTCCACACATCATAGGACAAATACTCATATCGATAGTTGCTGCGCGAATCGCCGCACGAATCTCATCAGCTGAGATCGAGTCAGGATCCTCGAAGTACTTTTCCATGATTGACTCGTCATACTCGGCTACAGCTTCCAGGAGCTTCTCCTTGTACTTTGCAACATCGGCCACCATATCTGCCGGGATATCAATGACTTTATAGGTCATACCCATATCATCCTCATTCCAAACGATTGCTTCATTTGTAATCAGATCGACGACGCCCTTAAAGTTTTCTTCTGCGCCGATGGGAATTTGCAATGGGATAGCGTTTGCTCCAAGTTTCTCACGTACATCTTCAACAACGTGATAGAAATCAGCGCCTGAACGGTCCATTTTATTGACAAACCCAATACGTGGCACTTTGTAGCGATCAGCTTGACGCCATACAGTCTCTGACTGTGGCTCCACTCCTGACACCGCACAAAAGAGTGCTATAGTACCATCAAGTACACGCAATGACCGTTCTACCTCAACAGTAAAGTCAACGTGTCCTGGAGTATCTATGATATTGATTGCATATTCATCCTCTTTCCACTTCCACTCTACCTTGGTTGCAGCTGAGGTAATCGTGATACCACGCTCCTGCTCCTGCTCCATCCAGTCCATCGTAGCTGCACCGTCATGCACTTCACCGATCTTGTGTGAAAACCCGGTGTAGTACAGGATACGCTCAGTGGTAGTAGTCTTCCCTGCATCAATATGTGCAGCAATACCAATATTCCTTGTATGATTCAGGTCTCTGGCCATTGCCTTATCTCTTTCTACGGTTGAAATGTGCGAAGGCGCGATTTGCCTCTGCCATTCTGTGAGTATCTTCTTTTCTCTTTACTGCTGCCCCTTCACCTTTTGACGCTGCGAGCAGCTCATTTGCCAATTTATCAGCAATGCCTTTTCCTGATCGCTCTCTTGAAAAACGGATCAGCCATTTCATACCAATCGATGTTCTTCTGTTTGCAGGTATCTCTGTAGGAATCTGAAATGTAGATCCTCCTACCCGACGACTGCGCACCTCGAGCTGAGGAGTAGCATTTGCAAGGGCGGTCTTCCAAATTTCGTGCTCGTTCTCACTTGTTCTCTCCTTGATGATATCCAATGCTTTGTAAAAAACACTGAATGCCACGCTCTTCTTGCCTTTCATCATTAGATTGTTGACAAACCGCGTCACCATCTGATCTCCGTATCTGGGATCTGGTTGCAATACTCGAACTTTGGGTTTCCTTTTTCTCATTGTTGATTGAGATTAAATTACTCTATTACTTTTTAGGTCTTTTGGTGCCGTACTTAGATCTTGATTGTGTTCTATCAGTCACACCCGCGGTATCAAGTGCACCTCGCACAATCGTATATCTCACACCTGGCAAATCCTTTACACGACCTCCACGTATCAGGACGATAGAGTGTTCTTGCAGGTTGTGACCTTCACCTGGGATATAGCATATCACTTCCATCCCATTTGTCAGGCGCACTTTTGCCACTTTCCTCAAAGCTGAGTTCGGCTTCTTAGGTGTTGTAGTGTACACTCTGGTACATACTCCACGTTTTTGTGGACTTCCTTCAAGGGCACGAGTCTTACTTGTCGTGATAATCCTTTTCCGGCCTTTCCTGACAAGCTGGTTGATTGTTGGCATACCTGCTGCTAGACGTTAGTTATTTCAATAAATTTGGGTACAATATTTACCCTTTCTCAAAAGCGAATGCAAAGGTAAGACAAATTTTGCGATTCGCCAATGCCTATTTTCAATAAAAATCATGGTTTAATTCAAGTTACATGAAAGAAGAAGAGATCGTTATTCGCAAAGCGCTAACAAAAGACATTCCCCAGATCATACAATTGGTCAGAGAGCTCGCCATATATGAGAAGTCCGAAGACAAGATGCTCGTCGGCTTAACGACCTACCAGGACGCCTTTGACGCAGGCCATTTTGAGGCGTTCATTGTAGAAGTGGATTCTCAGATAGCGGGAATTGCTTTGTACTACAGCCGTTTTTCAACATGGAGAGGTCCCATTCTCTATCTTGAAGACTTCATTGTCAGACAGCAATACAGAAGAAAAGGATTGGGAAAATTGTTGTTTGAGTGCTTTATAAGCGAAGCTCGTGAGCGCAAATATGAGATGTGTGCCTGGCAGGTACTGGACTGGAACGAACCCGCTATATCGTTTTATAATAAATACGACGCAGTGTATGAAGACTGCTGGGTTGATGTCAAAATGTACCTTTCCAACTAGAGTTCACGTCCACTCAGAGAGTCAACAATATCCAGCAGGAGCATTTTTTGCTTCGTGGGTGCATCAATCGCATTCACGTAATCAATGCCCTCTGCATACATTTCATCTATATAATTGATTGCCACTTCTTCGACACGCATCTCGTCGAAGACGCGCAAGACCTGTTGAATCTTGACTTCAGGATTAGAAGCTTCTTCGTGGTACAAGTCAGTAAACACGGTCTTTCGCAATTCAGATAACTGTGCGATAGCTGTAGTATACAGGAACGTCTTCTTCCCACTTATGATATCTCCACCCCTTTTTTTACCGGTCAAACTCACTTTTCCGTATGCATCCAGCAAGTCATCCTGAACCTGAAACGCCTTGCCAAAAGAAACACCTGCAAGATAGAGTGTATCCGCGCTTTCTTCAGAGGCACCTGCGATCATTGCCCCTATCTTAAGGCTGGCACCCAGAAGTACAGCCGTTTTAAGTCTGTTCATATGAAGATACTGCTCGACTGACACATCGACAATACTTTCAAAATCCATATCCAACTGCTGACCTTCACAGATTTTTCGCGCAGTAGTGATCATGAGTTGCATGATCTCTCTTAGCGTCTCAGAGGGACATGCGCGCATGACAAAGTCAAAACTGCGTATCATCATCACATCACCGCTCAGGATCGCTGTATTCTCTCCATACAACGCATGCACAGTGCTTTGCCCCCTTCGCAGGGTCGCCATGTCCATGATATCATCATGTAGCAAGGTGAAGTTGTGAAACACTTCAACCCCTAATGCAGCAAACATGGCAGATCTATAGTCTTCACGAAATATACTGTACCCTGCGAGCAAAAAGACGGGACGAAGACGCTTCCCGCCTAAAGACAGAATATAATCTACTGGCTCGTACAATCCTGCTGGTTCTTCACCTACAGGATTGGCCTTACAAAATTCGTCAAATTGCTGACGCAATGTTTCAATTGTGCGCATGGGCTAAAGAAACGAAAAATGTATTTGCACATAATATATATGTACATCAATTTCATCGTATGCCAAGTAAATCACTTTCTCACGGAAGTCAATCCCCTGATAATCAAATCACCCCTGTTACGTACCAGGTTGCTACCAGGTGGAAGCACTGGGTTTCTGTATAAGTCTATATCATGCAATATCAATACACCGTCATTATCTATAACCGCCGGATTACCAGAAACCCCACTCATCATTCCAAGATTATAAATTTCAACCGACTGACCAAAACCTATGACAATCAAACCTGGAACATCCGACTTAACCTGAATCTTCGGTTGTGCGTCAGCGTAGATCACGAGATTCTTGTTCACGAAAATCATCTCAGAAACGATGCGTATTGTATCGCCGGCCAGATCCGGATCGAACCAGACGGTATCTCCGGTCGTCGTATTTTCTACAGCGTATCTAAGGGAGCCCGGGCCCGAATCAAGAGTATTCACGACTATGTTCGGTATGATTTTTCTTTCAATGAAATAATTATCTCTGTCCAACTCACCTGCTCCGACCGTCAGTGGTATGGTATCATTGGTTTGATTTGTATTTAGCACTTCATCGACATCTTCACTGATATCCACATCCCTCACGCTCAAATAGCCTTCAGGTTGGATTTCCACAATAACGTATGCAGCGGGACTCACATCGGTAAATTCGAAAAGACCAGAACTATCAGTCAGAGTAGAATCCAACGGGTGAGGTGTATCTGCAATCCCATCCTTATTAAAATCGGCAAACAACTGTACCACCACACTATCTCTGCCTTCTTCACCATCCGGGGCACCATTCATGTTTGAGTCCTCAAAAACATAACCCTCAATGCTTCCAAGAAGTATTGCCTCAATAAAGTTATTGTTGAAATCTGATACTAGGGGCTCTACCGTAACTGGGATCAGATCATCGGTTTGAATGAGGTTTGCCACTGAATCAAAATCTTCGCTCGTATCCTCGTCCAACACTGACGCATACCCGTTGGGTTGCAACTCTTTTATTACATAACTACCTGGTTGAATATCTCCGAATAGATATTGTCCTTCTGATGTAGTTGCGGCAAACTTTACAAAATCACTTTCGTCATCAGGAGGCAATCCATCCAGGTCATCGTCGGCATACAAGATTAATAGTACATTTCCGATTGGGTTACCTTCATCATCCAAAACAGTGCCCGCAATGTGGCCCAGGCAAGTAATGATGTTAAATGAAACTTCTGAAGTGTCTGTGCAATTTATTTCAGGATAACTTGAACTAAGAATGAGTCTGACGACAGCTTGTCCTTCTACGGTAAATACAACGTCGTGTGGTCCGTACCCTGTTGCAGTTTCTGGTATTGCGCCTACTCCAAAATCCCAATAATAATCTACTCCTGACAATTCTGCCTCTCCAGGTTTAAATGTACGATGCTTATACCAACATAAATCAGAAGTGGCGGCATCGATCATCGACTCAGGTGTTGTATGCACCTTCACATTGGCAACTTGTACTTGCTGAACACCACAGCCTGTCTTTGTAATTGCAAGGGACACTTGAGCTCCTACCGACTGATTGAGACCCGTAGTATCATAGACTACGTCATGTGGCCCGGGCCCTGTCGCCAAGGCAGGGCTGGCACCATCTCCAAATACCCAACTATACTCTTCCGATCCAAGATTTTGCTCATCAGCTATAAATGTCACGACGTCACCATGACATACATTTAATAATGAATCTCCGATGAGCTGCGGAATAGACGGACAATCAATATCGACAAACTTATTGCCATCATCATCTTCGCCTGGAGAAAGCACAACAGGGATATCGTTGTCAGGTCCACCGAGCGTATCTGCGCCGTCAGGATCACTCTGAAGATCTGTCGTCACATCGTAATCGTAGAGGTCACCATAACCGTCAGGTTGCAATTCGACCACTACATAATCAGATGGCTTCAGATCTGTAAAACAATAGTTTCCAGCGTCACTTTCACTAAATGCCGTATCCAGCGCCGCACCGTCTGCCTCACCATCTCCGTCATTGTCATAGTACAACACAAGTTGAACATTGGAAAGTGGATTCCCCAGATCATCATATACATTACCGCATATCGATCCTGGCCTACTGTCTATAAATGTATTATCTGCGTCATCTTCGCCCGCTTTAAGCACGACCGGAATATTATCATCAGCCCCCTCAAATCTATCATCCCCATCAGGATCCGGAGTGAGATCGTAATCCTCAATGTTACCATGGAAAAGTGGCTGCTTCTCGACAAGTACATACACACCGGGATACATATCAGAAAATAAAAACAACCCAGCAGCGTCTGTCAAGACAGAATCAATTGCCATGCCATCCGGTTCCCCATCTGAATTATAATCTTCGTATAATTTAATTTGAGTCAAATACAATCCGATACCAATATCATTTTCCACAATTCCCCGGATAATAGCGGGATCTGGATCTTCTATAAAATCATTGCCCGTATCCGATTCACCGGGAACAAGAATGACTGGGATATTATTATCCGGCCCATCGCCAGAGTCATCTCCATCAGCATCAAGGCTATCTACAGATTGATCAAAATCTGCAACACTCTCATAATCGTCTGGCTGAATTTGCACCAATAAATACTGCGACGGAACAATATTGTCAAAACAATAATTTCCCGAAACAGAATCAGAAAAAACAACCGCGATTGTATCTCCATCCGGAATCTGATCTCCATCAAGATCTGCATATAATTCTATTTGAATATTTGGCAATGGCACTCCCCTTTCATCACGGATGTTGCCACAAATTCCTCCTGGTCTGCCCTCTACAAAATTATTGTCCTTGTCTAACTCTCCAGGAAAAATGACAACTGGAATCTGATCATTTGCCCCTGCAGCATTGTCATTCCCATCTCCATCGGCTGACTCATCAAAATCACTAATGCTGCTGTAGCCATCGGGCTGCTCCTCGATGACGAGATAGCCATTCGGTATGACGCCCGTGAATTGATATTTCCCAATAGCATTCGTCAGGACTGAATCAATCGGTGATCCATCAGGCACTTGATCATTATTGAAGTCCTCGTACAGCCTCAAGAGTACATTCAGGATTGGAGAACCTACCTCGTCTACCACCGCGCCATGAATTTCACCTGGAAAAGGATCTTCGATAAAGATATTGTCTTCATCCTCTTCTCCTGGCGAAAGCGTCACAGGAATGTTATCATCGGTGCCATCGACCCGGTCATCTCCGTCGGTATCCAGACTATCAATTGTATGATCATAATCATCGACACTATTGTAGAACTCCGGCTGTTCTTCGACCAGGACATAATCGCGTGGTTCAATGTCTTCAAAACAATAGTTACCTGTATCACTGTCTGCGAACAGAGAGTCTAACGGATCTCCATCAGGGTTCCCATCACCGTCATCGTCAGCATACAACCAGATCTTCACATTTGAAATAGGATTTCCAGCCAGTGTGAAAACTGTTCCACAAATCGCACCAGGACGAGCATCAATAAACGTGTTCCCCGCATCGTCTTCGCCTGCCACGAGCACTACCGGAATATTATCATCCGGCCCTTCAAAGCGATCATCTCCGTCAGGATCTGGCGTCACATCATAATCTTCAATATTACCATGTGCAAATGGCTGCTCCTCGACCAGAACATACGTCCCGGGATGCACATCGTTAAATACAAACGTTCCATCAAAGTCAGAATATACTGAATCAATTGGCAGCCCATCTTGCAACCCATCTTTATTAAAATCTTCAAAAAGCCTGATTTTAATTCCAAATATTTTTCCGCCTATTTCATTCTCGACAATACCTCTAATGAATGAAGAGTCTGGATCTTCAACAAAATCATTTCCCGTATCGGACTCCCCGGGAGTAAGCACCACAGGAATATCATTGTCAGGTCCATCGGCTCTATCATCGCCATCAAGGTCAAATGAGTCGATGGATGTATCATAGTCAGAAATATCCTGGTACTGGGCAGGTTGAGTTTCTATCAGAAGATATTGAGATGGCGCCACATTTTCAAAACAATAATTCCCGGAAACAGAATCACTAAATACAAAAGCAATTGCACCGCCATCTGGCAATTGATCTGCATCTATATCCTCAAACAATTCAATGAGAACATTTGGCATTGGTATTCCCCTGTCATCACGGACGTTGCCACAAATACTACCTGGGCTACCTTCTTTAAAGTTATTGCCGTCATCCAATTCTCCCGCATGTATGATTACCGGAATCTGGTCGTTGGCTCCCAGATTATTATCATTCCCATCTCCATCGGGTGTTTCATCAAAGTCGCTAATACTGCTATAGTTAGCAGGCTGCTCTTCTATGAGCAAATATCCGTCCGGCTCCACACCGGTAAATTGAAACTCACCTATAGCATTTGTCCAATTCGAATCGATCACCGGACCATTTGGAATGCCGTCAAAATCATCATCAGCGTACAGCCGGATTAATACATTTTCAATTGGTGCATTTAGTTGATCTACTACAAACCCTGTTATTACACCAGGAAATGGATCTTCAATAAAGATATTGTCCTCATCCTCCTCACCAGGAGATAATATTACAGGAATATTGTCGTCCGGCCCCTCAGATCTGTCATCTCCATCCATATCGAGTGAATCAATAGTATGGTCGTAATCACTGACACTTGAATAAAACTCTGGCTGTTCCTCAACCAATACATAGCTTCCTGAAAAGATATCGGCAAAACAGAAATTTCCAGAATCCCCATCAGCGTATACAGAATCCAGTGCAGTGCCATCCGGTTCACCATCATTGTCAGAATCAGCGTATAACCAAATCTTGACATTAGAAATAGGTCTGCCTGTGTCTGTTAATACAGTTCCACAAATACTTCCCGGGGCGCCATCGACAAACGCATTACCTGCATCGATCTCATTCGGAGCGAGCGTGACCGGAATATCATTGTCAGCCCCAACTCCCAGTGTATCAACACCATCGGGGTCAAAAGGCCCCGTCGAAACATCGTAATCCCTGACATCAGTATACCCTACAGGTTGCGTCTCAACTAACACATAGCTACCTGGTGGGCGATTATTAAAAGAGAAAGCCCCGGTTGACCCTGTATTGTAAAACCCTATAGGGCTTCCATCAGCTGCACCATCTCCATTTGTATCTGCATATAAAATCACGAATACGTTAGGTAGCGGCGTACCGTTTTGCAGCTTCACACTACCCTTTATACTGCCATATCTGTCTTCTCTGAAAATATTCCCATCGTCGATCTCGCCCGGTGTTATGTGCACTGGAATATTGTCATCCGGACCATCCTCACTATCATCACCATCGGGATCAGGTGTTTCATCGTAATCGCTCAAGCTTATATGCGAAGAAGGCTGTATTTGCTCGAGGACATAGTATCCTGGAATAACGTTTGGAAACGCAAAAGACCCGTCGGAATCTGTCAACATCTGACTTATTACCGCGCCGTCTTTATTCCCATCTGCATTATCGTCATGATAAATTTCGATTGTCACATTATCAATACCAAGCCCGCCATCATTCAGGACAAATCCAGATACGGTTCCAAAATTTGCTGTCTCAATAAAATTATTGTCAGCGTCAACTTCATCTGCAGCCAACGTCACCGGTATATCATTATCCGTTCCTACCCCGGCTGTATCCACTCCATCCGGATCAAATACTCCTGTCGAATGATCATAATCACTCAGGTCATTATAAAACTCTGGTTGCTCCTGTACAATTACATAATTGCCTACCGGAATTAATGCAAAAGCATAAGTCCCAGAATCAGGGGCCGAAATCTGACTGGAAAGAAGTGGGCCATCAGCTTGTCCGTTACTATCGGCATCAGCGTACAGCTTTAAAATAACACCCGAAAGTGGGCCGAGCGTAATCTCGGAAACTACCCCTCGAATGACTCCACAAGAAATATTGACGATGATTTCAACGCCAACCAAAACCGGACACTCATCGGTATCCCAACGAGCCCATACTTCGTATGTTCCAGGGGGCAAACTGTCATAGACTATAGAACTCTGTGCATCATTCACCGCAGATAAATAACTGACGCCTCCATCAAGGCTAAATTCAATACCGGACCTGTCCGGATCATCTGCAAATGTCAATTCTATTGATCCATTGTCAAAAGAGCAAGTAGCATTCACCGAGCTCATGGTAGCTAAGACAGG
>QMOR01000002.1 GCA_003648285.1 Bacteroidota bacterium | reverse complement strand
GAAGGAGATATAGACGTAAACGATCCGGAGTATGAAGAAGATGAGCAGGAGGTCATATTTATCTATGAAGCAGATACTGCTCGCTTGATGACAGTAGTCACCGGTATTCAAAACAATGATTTCATCCAGATCAAAGAAGGTTTGGAACAGGATATGGAAATCATTAAAGGACCATATTCCGCAGTATCACGTAAAATTGATGAGGGCGATGACCTGCGTCGCAAGGAGAAGGATAAAAAGAAGAGTAAGAAGGATGGTTCAGACAAATAATGACGGACAATAACGACAGCGCCCTCATCGTATTTGTTAAAAACCCTGTGATCGGCAAGGTAAAAACACGTCTCGCCGCTACAATTGGCGATCAACGGGCTCTTGAAGTGTATTTGCAATTGCTCGGTCACACGATGACGGAGGCTTCGAATACGGATGCACATCTGGTAATCTGCTATAGTGATTTCGTTCCGGAAAGTGACACCTGGTCTTCACTTAAAGCACATCGGTGCGTACAAGTTGGTGGTGATCTCGGAGCATGTATGCACAATGCCCTTTCCGACGCCTTAAACACATACAAGCGTGCCATCCTGATCGGTTCGGACTGCAGCGAACTGACCACGGAGATTCTCAATGCGGCAATCAAATCACTCATGGATACTGATGTTTTCATCGGCCCTGCCCTTGACGGTGGCTACTACCTTGTGGGTGCCACTCAACCTGTCCCCGGAATTTTTGAAAATGTGGACTGGAGTACAGAGCACGTGCTGCATCAAACGCTTAGCCGATTGCTTGAAGCCGGATTGAACTTCGGACTCGGAATTACACTGCGGGATGTGGATGATGAGGGGGATCTGGAAGCCTTGCGGGCTTCTGATGCGTGAATCGGGATGCGCGCTGCGGAGTCCTCACTCCATCTTGTACCCGGTTCTTAATTCCCAGAAACATTCGTGTCCATTTGATGTTCTATCTTTGCACACTATCATTACACATTCATAAACGAGACAAAATTTAAAAGTATATGTATCCAGAGCAACTGACAGTGCCAATGAGCCGTGACCTTACTGACCACGGATTTAATAGTCTAAGGTCATCGGCAGATGTAGATAATATTATGGAGGCGAAGGATGGCACCTTCTTGTTGGTGGTTAATTCCGTATGCGGTTGTGCTGCAGCGAATGCCCGTCCGGGAGCAAAAATCGCTTTGCAGAATGACAAACGCCCGGACAATTTGTACACTGTATTTGCCGGTGTAGATGGAGACGCAACTGCACGCGTAAGAGACTATTTGCTCCCCTATCCTCCGTCTTCGCCTTCAATTGCCCTTTTTAAAGAAGGAAAACTTGTACACTTCCTCGAGCGCCATCATATTGAGGGTCGCAGTGCTGGCATGATTGCTGAAAATCTCGCGGCTGCATTTGACGAATATTGCTAGAATAATGGGGTGAGAACGAAGCAGGCAAATATAGTTTCAGGATGATGTTCACTAAGATGAATCTGACGAAATATACCTGCTTGCGTTTTGCGCTTTATTTTATTGTGTTTGCAGTACTCATTTTAACATGCTCCAAGGCCTGGCCGGGTTCTTTCCTGGGCAAATGGTATACAATTGTAGGCATCGCAGCCATATTGACGGTTATTGAATTTTTTGTTGTCAATAAAAATGTGAACTGCTCCCAGTGCCTGAAAAAGAAGCACTTAAATGACGTCCGTACACGCCTTAAAGACTTGGGATATAAATTGACCGATAATAAAATAGATCATCTGATATTTTTAAAACGAGTCAATCTCGTTCGCTGGGAAATTGCAAGGATTGCTTTTAAGAAGAATTACATGGAGCTGGAGCTCCCGGAAAATGACGTCGCCTATTTTAATGAATGGAGTGTGACGCGGACTGATTCGGAGGGAGCTTGTGGGGGGATTTGAACTTTGATCTTTCACGTTTGATTTTTGACGTTTGAAGCATCAACAATCTACCGCCTGCCACAACCGGCCAATTACTCCTTGTCAAGGCGCCAGACGCTCGATCTTCCAACCATTGTCGACTTTGCTATAGACGATGCGATCATGTAAGCGGCTCTCGCGACCCTGCCAAAACTCTACTCTTTTGGGATCAAGAATGAATCCACCCCAGTAGCTGGGACGTGGGACATCCTTTCCCTCAAAGCGATCTGTATACTCGCGCACCATCTTTTCAAGGCTCTTGCGATCGGGAATCGAGGCGCTCTGTGGCGAGCTCCAAGCGCCTATCTGGCTGCCTCTTGGCCGACCGGCAAAATACTCGTCTTCAACTTCTACAGGCATTCTGATCAGTTCTCCTTCGATCCTGACCTGGCGTTGAAAATTCCTCCAAAAGAATAATAACGAAGCCTGACGATTCCCATCTATTTCAATCGCCTTGCGGCTCGTTAAATTCGTAAAAAAGCCAAATCCCTCTTCTCCCAGCGTGCGTAGCAGTACGATCCGCGATGAAGGCTGACCGAGAGAATCCACGGTCGATAAGGTCATCGTGATCGCTCCCTCCGCATCGACATGCATCACCTCCTTATGCCAAACATCAAACTGTGCAAATGGGTCCTTCTTGACACTGCCCTTGTCCAACTTGTCCTTGTCGAATTCTTTTCGAAAGTGATCCAGGTTAATCATGTATCATTATGTTGCAGGAGTTATACTATTCTCCTTTTTTCCCGAAAGTAACTGACGTAAAACGAGCTTTCCCCGATATGCCAACCAGTACATGACCGGCACAACTATCAGCGTCAAAAATGTAGCAAATACAAGGCCATAAATAACAGTCCAGGCCATTGGACCCCACATTGCACTATTATCGCCACCCACAAAATACTGTGGATCAAGATCACTAATAAAGGTGAAGAAATTAAAATTGAATCCTATAGCCAGCGGTATCAATCCAAGAATAGTTGTGATAGCTGTTAAAAGGACCGGTCGTAATCTTGTAGATCCGGCATCTATAATAGCGTTCTTTACCTCATCTTTTGTCAGGTCAAACATACTTTTCACATTCTTCTCCAACCGTTTTCTCTTAATGAGCAAACTAATGTAGTCCACGAGTACAATTGCATTATTCACGACAACTCCTGCCAGCGACACCAGACCAACACCCGTAAATATGACGGATATCGTCATACCAGTCAAGGCATATCCAAGAAACACCCCTATCGTGCTGAACAGCACAGAAATCATAATAATGAATGGCGACGTCAGTGAATTAAATTGAGAAACGAGGATGATAAAAATTAAAAATAAGGCAATCAGAAATGCATTTGCCAGAAACGCCATGTCCTCAGCCTGCTGCTCTTGCTCCCCCGTAAACTCATAATTGTATCCAACCGGCAAATCATATTCAGTCATGGCATCCCGCAATTGGGCTACAATTTCATTTGCATTGTACCCCTCGAGTACATTTGAAAATATCGTGATGACCCGATCCGAATTTTTACGTTTGACTGCACTGTACGTCGAAGTATTCGTAACCGTTGCCACCGCTGATATCGGTACCTGAATTATTTTCCCTGTTGACTGATTGCGAAATGTCACTTTTTGATTGAGCAAATCTGTTACATTATGCCGGTATCGCGGGTCCAGCCTAAGTTGAATTGGATACTCATCATCTCCCACTTTAAACTTTGAGACTTCTTTTCCGAAGACAGAAGTTCGAATGGCATTAGCGATACTATATGTGGACAGCTGGTATCTTCTTGCAGCATCCCTGTCGATATTGATAATTAATTCCGGCTTCCCGTTTTTCACGTCTGCCTGAAGTTGTTCAATACCCGGGATCCCATAGCTGTTCAAATACGAGATCAGCTTTTCTGATTCAATCGCCAGCACATCGATGCTCTCGCCTGACAATTCAAGATTTACTGGCTTTCCTGCGGGTGGTCCGGACGCATTCTGATCGACCACGACCTGCACACCGGGATATACACCCAATACTGCTTCACGCAAATCATCCAGGGCATCACGGGTTGACACACCATCCCGGTCTTCGGTTGGAACAAATGCAACAGTAAGCCTCGCCTTGTGTGGAGTCACACCAGGCTCCGGAGGCGTATTTGGATCTGCAGTATTCGCCCCAATCTGTGACAAAATAGACTCAATAATACTTTCGTAGGGGGCCATCGCTTCCGTGACGCGCTCCTCCATTTTAAGCATGATAGCATTTGTCGCTTCTATGTCTTTGCCAATAGGCAACTCGACAAATGCATTGATATAAATAGCATCGATGTTCGGGAAAAACTCCACTTTGGGCATTTTTACCGACAGCAACCATATCGCAAAAAACAATAATCCAATTGTACCTGCGAACGTCGCCACAGGAAATAATTTATGCAAAGCCATTCGTACGAATCGGTCGTATGCCCGTTCAAGAGCCACCATGATATTCTTCTGGAAGTAGATAGAAGCCCCACGCAGAACGAAAGTATTTATGAGTGTAATGATGGCCACCAATACCAATAAATTCCGCATCGCATAGATTTTCGTCAGATGCCCCACTAATGCTACAACGAGCATCATGAGCACGCCTAACAACACATTGCGACGCTTGCGTTTCCGAACTGCCTTATCCTCTTTAAACTTATCGACCTTCATCAGCTTTGCTGTAAACACAGGATTAATCACCAGTGCGACAAACAGTGAGGAAGACAATACGATAATTAACGTCAGAGGCAAGTATAGCATGAACTCCCCCATTATGCCGGGCCAGAATGCGAGAGGAAGAAATGCAGCAAGCGTTGTTGCTGTCGATGCAATAATTGGCCAGGCCACTTCACCAGTGCCCTGTTTTGCAGAAACATCCCCGGACTTCCCATTCTGCATATACCGGTAGACATTCTCTACGACTACGATCCCATTGTCAACGAGCATGCCCAGCGCCAATATTAATCCGAATAATACGACAAGGTTCATCGTAGTGCCAGTTGCATGCAATACAATAATACCGGTCAGCATTGACAGCGGTATTGCCATTCCCACAAACACGGCATTACGCAAGCCAAGGAAGAAAAGCAATACAATCACGACAAGTATGACGCCTGAAATAATGCTGTTCTCCAGGTTATTGACCTGATTTCGTGTATTGATACTTTGATCATTGAAGATGGTGATTTTCATATCAGAAGGCAGTACATTTTTCTCTGCCTCTTCGATGACCAGTTTTATTTTATCGGAAGCATTCAGGAGGTTCTCTCCCGATCGTTTAATCACGTCAAGCGATGCAACCGGAAAGCCGTCAGAACGCGCAATACTGGTTCTGTCCTTGAAACCATACGTGACTTTACCAATATCCCGCAGGAAAATCGGACGCTGGTTTTCACTTTTGACAATGACATTTTCGATATCCTCCATCGTCTCAAACTCACCTACAACACGTATGGCGCGTCGGAAATCATTCCTGACAATCTCACCTGCTGACATCGTTATATTCTCGGCAGAAATCGCATTCTCGATGTCCTCAAATGACACTTTCAGGGACATCATTTTGATCATGTCAATATCTATCTTCACCTCGCGCTCCAGTACACCCTTGATCACGACTTTGGATATCTCATCCATATCCTCTATCTCATCTTCCATGTACTCAGCATATTCTCTGAGTTCGTCCATGCCAAAATCCCCTGACATATTGATCGTCATGATTGGAAATTCGGAAGCATTTACCTCCACGACCATCGGGTCGTCATCCAGGTCGTTAGGAAGCTCTTTTTTTGCATTATCAACGGCATCTTTCACCTTCCTGATGACGTCATCCATGTCCATGTCAGTTCCGAATTCGGCAGTGATGACTGAGTAATCCTGAATTGATGTGGAACTGATATCCTCTACCCCTTCAATACTCTGCAATTCTTTTTCAATGGGTTTCGTGACAAGACTCTCGATATCCTTTGCCGAATTTCCAAAGTACGGTGTGTTGATAAATACAGTGGGAAAGGCTGCTTCCGGGTACTGCTCCTTTGGCATCTGGTCATATGACATGATTCCAAAGATCATGATCATAAACGTCATCAGGAAAACACTCGTCGCATTATCGACGGCAAGAGAAGTAAGGCCAAAATTGCGTATCCCCTCTTTTATTTTATTTGTCATCGGTCGCAGTTTCCGGATTAAGGATTTGAATACTTTCAAGGTCAGCAATCCCTCGCGCACCCTCTACTACCAATACATCCCCTGCTTTAAGTCCGGTCGCCACCACAACAGCTCCTTCGTAACTTTGACCAGTTTCTATATAAATTTTCTTTGCATGGCTACCTTCATCATCAGACTCAGCCAATATCACAAAATCGCGACCTCCTACTTCCTGTTGAATCAATTCCTGTGAAATCACAATCACATCAGGTTCGACATAGTCATTGATCTGCACCTCAGAAAGCAAATTGGGTTTAAGCAATCCACTTTTATTCGGCAGGTCAATCTCAATTTTAAATGTTCTGTTTGCAGGATGGATCTTTCTGCCAATTAACGTGACCGGCGCTTCGATATCCTGATCGAGTGCGGGAAAATGAATTTTGACAATATCACCCTTCTTTATTTTACCGAGGTAGTTTTCGGGAACATCAGCCACTACCATGATATTCCTCGTGTCAAGAATCATGATGATTGGCATGCCTGGTTGTGCCATTTCACCGGTCTTGAGATTTACGATATCCACGACACCCGTTATTGGTGCGTAAATATTTGATTTGGTTAACGAATAATCGATGGTTTCGATACTCCTTTCTAATCTGTCCACACCGTTTTTTGCCTGGAGGTATTGCACTTCTGAGCCTATTTGCTGCTTCCAAAGCCGCTCCTGCCTCTCGAAAATATCACGAGCCAATTCCAATTGCGTCTCGAGTTCCTGACGCTGTTTCTTCAATGACTCTAAATCCACCGAAGCGATGAGTTGACCACGCTTAACTGGATGCCCTTCATCGACCGTAACCGAAGTAAGGCGACCCGGAACTTCACTCGAAACTGTCACGAGATTCTTTGATGCAATTGCCCCCTGGATCGTAGCATAGCGCCTAAAGTCACTACGCACTACCTCAATTGTTGTTACAAGGCGCTTCTTGTCCAGGCGATTCGGTTCTAAATCCGTGATCTTTGCTTCAATCTCTTTCAGGTCGTTTTGAAGCATCTTGATCTCATTCCTTTTGTCCTTTCTCATGGCTTTCAACCCGGACAGATCAGTAGGTAAAGCGCCCTCGTCCTGAATCGGACGGGCACTACAACCGAGCAGAACCAAGGCAATTATTACAAGGCTTATTCTTGTGGTCATGTGTTTACATTTTGCCAAGCGCGATGTCCAAATCTGTCTTGGTGACGATGAGTTCATAGAGCGCATTGATATAATTTGTTTGTGCAGTGTATAGTTCAGATTCCGCCTGGGTCAGCTCGACACTCGAACCTACCCCTTCGCGGTATTTAATTTGTGTGACATCGTATATTGATTGCGCGAGGTCCATCGCATCAGAACGCGACACAGATGCATCCCTCGCATTGATATATGCAATGCGCGCATTGCGCACTTCCATTTCCATGGCATTTTCAAAATCCAACCGGCGTATTGATGCTTTTTCCGAATTGATTGTTGCCCGTTGTATTTTAGCCTTCCGTTCCAGACCGTCGAAAATTGGAAGATTCATTGATACACCCAGCACACTACTTGGAAACCAGGACGAACTATTTGCATCAAACAATTCGTCGCGTTGCAAGGTTTGCGCATATGATGCATGCCCCCTGAAACTCGGCATATACCCTGCCTTGACTACCTTGACATTGGTTTCGTTTAATTCCTCGAGCAATGTCAGCGCTCTGTATTCCGGCCTTGCCTGATAATCGACACCTCCCGTCAGATCAATTGATTCTACCGAAAGCTGGTCAGCAATGATATCAAATTCATCTGTGAGCTCAATTTCTTCTATCACGGGAAATCCCATTTGAAACTTCAAAAGATTTTCGCTCATATCTATCGCCCGTAGCGCCCTTTCTTTTTCCACATTCAAATTACTCAGTGAAAATACAAGCCGGTCAACATCCAATTTCTCTGCAAACCCCGTTTCATACAATGCTTCTGTCTCCCTGTGAAGTTTTTCTATGTTGCTGATATTATTATCAATGAGTTCATTCGTCCGCTCCATGATCAACACGGCCATGTATGCGCGTGTGATTGTCGACCGTGTCTGATACTCGGTGACGTCCAGTTCCTTGACAACAAGCTCTCTGAACATTTTCTGCGCACGCAATCCCTGTATCCATGAAAAATCAAACAGCATCATATCGAGGTAAAAGCCGGCATCAAGTCTGTTATCGGTACCGAATTGTGCCGGAATAGTGGGTCCTGATGGATCGTTAAAATCCGGTATCTGGATTGTTGGTAATGCTAGAAAATAAGCGTAGTCTACGTTGGCGTCAAGTTTCGGAATACCGATGGACTTAAACTCCAGGATCTGACTCTCAGCATCTTCGATGTCCTTCTTTTCCAGCTTGATATTGGCCGCATTTTCCATCGCATAAGCGATCGTCTGCTCAAGCGAGAGCTGCCATTGCGCCTGAGCAAATACCGTCGGCAAGACGAGTAGCAGCGTAATGAAATATTTGATCATAGGTAATCGGGTTGGTAGGTTTCGAGCTGCTTCGTTCCCTTCTCGGATACAATTCCGCGCAGGTGATATTGAATAAATTCAGTAAAAAGCTTATCACGATCATATTCCCCTACTGGAAATAATTTTTCATCAGTCAGGAGCATGGTTTTTCCAATATAGAGTTTGGCGATAATGTCAGCATCAAGGTCATCCTTGTACAAGCCTTCTTTGACTCCCTGTTCAATATTGCCGCGAATCATTTCGTACATATACTCATGCTGAAACTCCTCCATCATGTTCCAGCATTCGCGATAGTATTTTTTCAGGTCAAACATCGTAGTTGGCCGCATCCCTCTTAAAATCTGGACCACATACTGTGCAATCATCAGTACCTGCTCGATCGCATCGTGTGCCTGGCCAGGCAATTCACTCAGACATTTTTTCTCATCGTGAATGTGTTGATGAATGATCCGCTCTATCAGGTCAGTTTTGTTCTTGACATGCTGATAGAGTGTCTTTTTGGATATGCCCATTTCTCTTGCCACGTCATCCATGGTGATGCTCTTAATGCCGTATCGCAAGAAAAGTTCCTTCGCTCCCTCTAGTACTTCCTCTCTTGACATAAGCGCAAAATTACAATTGTATACTCAGGAAACAATATTCACGCGTAAAGTTTCCAAAGTTTTTTTGATGAACTGTCGTAATCGATCTATGAAGTGTGAATTTGATAGGGGGAATGTCCTATTGCCTGTATCCTTTATCCTTCGACTCTCCCTCTTTTAGTGGGATCGCTCAGGAACTTCTGGTGAGCGAAGCCGAACCATGACAGGTACTCAAATATGGGCTGATACTATGTTATCTGACCAAACAGAGCAGGAACAGAAATAAGTAAATGGGCTAAACCAGATCTTCAGGCCGATCCACGTCCCTACCTGCCTCGGGCATTTCGACCGTCAAAACATCATCCCTGGAACGAAGTAGCTCCCGGGCTCCGGAATCTCCTGACAGGCTCTTGAGGTCCTGCCATCGCGTATCCGGAAATATGGCCGGCACACCACACACGCCATTGTATCTGGCGCTAACTATCTTGTCAGGATGTTCAATATAAAGTGCAACCAGTCTATCAAAGTCTGATGCGTCGATATACGGCTGATCGCCAAGTGTAATCAATATGGCTCTCACTTTCGGGAAATGTGCCTCCACACATTCTACCCCCGCTTTAATGCTTTCGGCCATCCCCATCTCCCAATTCTGATTGATGACGGTGGTGACAGGCATGTCCGATATCGCTTGTGCAACCACCTTCCTGTGCGCTCCGAGTACAACGACGACTTCTCCCCCACGTGCGCGCATCGCCGAATGGATGACACCCTTGATCATAGGCACACCATCAATATCCTGGAGCTGTTTGATGCCCTGAAACCTGCTTCCTGCACCACTGGCAAGGATGAGTATGGGTATGTTTGGCATTTACTTAGAGTGAATAATGTTGATGACGCCTAGCCACTGCCTAGCCACTCAACAAGTGATTATAATAAGTCCCGCTACTGCAACTTGAACTTGATTGGGAATACAAAAGTAAAGTCGACGGGCTCGCAATCTAGTCTAGCCGGATAAAACCCAGGCTCACTTAATGCCTTGACTCCTTCTATTGCGGCTTCCGGTATGCCATACCCCAATGTATCACTTCGCACTCGACAATTTTGAGGCTTCCCAAATATGTCAATTTCAAACTCCACTATTATGGTTCCCTGAATATCATTTTCACGCGCTTCGGCAGGGTATCTTATTGTACTATATACCTTTTCTAACATTTCCTTTTGTCCACATTCGTGTGATTCACCACAATCACTCATGTAGCCACAGCCCCGATAAATTGGTGCTTGATCACCCCCACTGCAAGGGCACCCGATAAATTCTTCATCGTCGTTGCAACTCATGCTTCCCAGAAGCAATAGTGCGATGGTGATCAAGAAGAAATTTTGCATTTTCATATTTATTGTAATTCGCAAATCAGAAAGCGTTTGATCCTCAATATAGCTCATTATTCAGCATAGTCAGGCTACCACTTTCCAGAATGACCGGATATGGATCACCAAAAATCCCAATTCTATCAAAAGGAGCCGACGGAAAGAAGATGTCCGTCATCACACATCCGCCATTGTCTGCAAATAATTCAACAGATGCAACGTCAAGGAAAATAGTCATTTGTACGTCCGCACGCTTATAACCGGCCGGCGCGATATGCACCCCAGCAAAAGCATTATTAAATTTTATATCGCCTGCTTGTGTCCGGTCTATGTAATACACTTTATCGGCACCACCGTAACAGACATCCAGGCACTCGCCATGTCCATTTGATATACGCACTCCGACAATTCCTTCACCCGGATCCTTAAACACAAGTTCGATCTTGTACAGATGTCCGTTTGTATCAAAATCAATTCTACTTGGACCATCAATATGTTGCGACTCCAACCTTGTGGTATTTCTGTTAAGGGAATTTAATTCTCTTATCGGTAGGGACCTTAAGTGATAATCATTTCCCTCTTTGTACAATTTCAATTCTCTTGGCAAGGTCATGGCTCCACGCCAAGATTCGGTTGGCACACTCTCTGCATACTCCCAATTGCTCATCCATCCCAGCGCCAGTCGCCGGCCATCCTCTGCCGGAATATCTGACCATGTGACTATGGCATAATTGTCTTTTCCGTAATCAGCCCATTGTTGATTTTCTTTATCGGCTCTGAACGTCTTACCATCAAAATCTCCAATAAAATATCCGGTTGCACTTCCCTTGTTCGGTCCATCTTTTTGGATGCTCACGAGCAAAACCCACTTGATTTCTGCTGAACCTCCGACAGTAAGGGGGAATAAATCCGGACATTCCCATAATCGCGTATCACATTCAATTCCGAACTCCGAAGAAAAAGTCCAGTTAATTAAATTTGGCGAATGATAGATCATGACCTTGTCATACACCGCAAGAACCATCACCCACTTTCCCGACTCCTCGTGCCAGATGACTTTCGGATCTCTAAAATCTTTAATACCCGGATTATGAAGCACAGGGTTGTCTTGATACTTCGTCCAGGTCCGTCCCTTGTCGTTTGAATACGCTATCGACTGATATTGATACTGATTGCCACCGGCCTGCTCGCTATCCTCATTGTGATGCGTAAAAATTGCGATCATTGGTGGCTTTCCCTTTTGACCCAAACCACTGGTATTCTTCCAGTCGATGACGGCACTACCCGAGAAGATGTATCCCAGAGAATCAGGATATAATGCGATAGGAAGGTGCTCCCAATGTACCATGTCCCGGCTCACGGCATGTCCCCAATGCATCGGGCCCCATACGTTTGAATCCGGATGGTATTGATAAAACAAATGATACTCGCCTTCAAAATAAATCAACCCGTTTGGATCGTTCATCCAGTTTGACTCCGGTGTGAAATGATATTCTGGGCGATGTTGCATTTCGTAAAAAACAATGTACACAAGATATATGTGGAAAGAGGCTGCTATCTCCAGGGAGCAACACTTTCATCCAACAATGCTATAAAAAGACTATTTTTCATGCTGAATAATACAATCACTACGAATGAAATCATATTTGACAGGGGTATTCCTCTTTGGCCTGATTATCTACATAGGTGCAAGTGGAGGATGCGCAAGTACGGAGCAGGTCAAGGGGGATGTGGCCAATGGCAAGAAAGTATATGGACAATACTGTGTGCTTTGTCACGGCGACAACGGAAAAATGCAGTTGAATGGCGCCAAGGATATTACAGTTTCAGAATTGACTTTTGAACTCAGGCTGACCCTGATCAAAGACGGAAAAAATCTCATGACACCGTTTGACGGAATCTTGTCAGAAAGTGAGATACAAGATGTGGCCGCATATTCGATGACGCTCAAACCATGATAGTTTTATGATGATGAATTACAATATCCTGGGATTGATGTCCGGTAGCTCACTGGATGGAGTTGACCTCGCCATGGTCGAGTTTAATTCGGGTGAGGACGATGTGATTGAATGGAAATTGCTGGCGACACATGAGGCGGCATTTGACGGACCCTGGAAAAAGCGTCTCGAATCCGCTCCACGATTGAGTTCCCTTGAGCTCAGCAGGCTGGACGCTGAACTGGGAGTACTATTTGGTGAAATGTGCGCCCGGTTTATTGAATCGTCCGGAATTACTCCGAATTATATCGCCTCGCATGGTCACACGGTCTTTCACTCACCCGAAAACGGATTTACCGTTCAGATCGGGAGCCCCTCGCATATTGCGGCAGGTGCAGATGTGATAGTGATTTCAGATTTTCGGAGCAATGATATGGCGCATGGCGGGCAAGGAGCTCCAATTGCTCCTATTGTGGAAAAATATCTTTTTGCGGGGTATGGTTTTTACCTCAATCTTGGGGGAATCGCCAACCTCAGCGCACACAATGGAGAAGAAATATATGCCTGGGACATTTGCCCATGTAATCAGCTATTGAATTATCTCGCGGCACAAAAAGGGTTGACTTACGACAACAAAGGGGCGTTGGCCCGAGAGGGGAAAATTTCTTTGAGTCTTATGAAAGAATTAAGCGGCATCATTCCTCTTCCATTAACTGAGCCGTACTCACTCGACAATTCGTTTGTCACAAATACATTTGTCCCAATTCTACAAAAATCAAAATTGTCTGTCGAAGATCAAATGAGGACGGTTGTCAACTACAATTGTGAGAGCATCGCAGTTCAAATAAAAAACATCCTCAAAAAGGAAGCAATTACGCCTACTCTATTGCTTACAGGGGGTGGCGCGCACAATACTTTTCTTGGCGATGAAATTCGAGATAAACTCGAGCAGATGCATGTCTCTGTTCTTGTCCCGGATAGTGATATCATTGACTTTAAGGAAGGAGTACTTATGGCACTTTGTGGTCTCCTGCGCGTTATCGAAACACCGAATGCGCTCGCTTCGGTTACGGGTGCGGAAATCGATACGATTAACGGCGGTATTTATCTCCCATAGTTAAATATTAAGCAGCATCGCGCAGCATGATCAATGCCCTATTGAGAGGGACCACATTGAGCGGGATCATATTGAGAGGGCCACATTAAGAGGGGCCACATTAAAAACTATATTTCAATTTAAACATAAACATATCATAATCCGTCAAACTGGCAAATACATTTTCTCCTTTCCCAGTAAAAAGGGCTGTTGAAAGCACTATTTCTGCATTATCAGTAGCCATATAAGACATACTCGGAATATAAATTACAGTATAATTCTCACTTACATTCCTCCAATCAGAAACTATAAAGCCGCCGGCTAATGGTACAATTTTCAATTTTTCATCGAAGAACTTTTTCTCAAGCTGAACGAAAAAATAATCATTCAAACCATCCCTACCCCTCTCATTTACGAAGCCATGTAAATATTGGATATTCAAGTATATTCCATTAGAAAAATTATAATCTGCACCTACTACGAATTTAGCATATACTTCTTTTTCCAAGACAACTGAGTCCATGATTACCGGTTCAGGCGAGCCAGGAAAGAACTTTGTTAGATCCGTGGTCATAATCACTTCATTTTCAGGCAAAAACAATCCTGCCTCTGCCCATACACCTACACCACCAATACTGCCAGCCATATCAAATCCGAATATGTGCGTGCGATAGAATGACAACTGCGAATTAATGCTCACCCCACCCAATGTATCGACAGGTGCAAAACTATTATACACACTCATTGGCAAACCATCTCTTCCCCATACATAACTTACTGAAAAATCAAACCCGACAGCAAAACCCTTTAATTTTACTCCAGCTGTAGAGCTTTCGGCCAGATTATACCTCGGCAACTCAACTGAATCCGTAAAATCCACCAAAGTCATTCCAGGCGGCAATTCCATACTTGGTGTAAGGGCATTTGCAAAAATGCCAACAGGTAAATTTGCCGGTTGAAAAAATGGGATATAGACCGTTTGTAATGAAAAATCCGAATTAAAGTAATAATCCAAACTTAAGGCATCAGATCCTCTATGTCTCCCAAAATCTAATATGTCCTCCAAATCATAAGGATTCAGATTATCCGTTGGATTTAGCTTATCCGCCGTTCCCCATGCTATCCTTTGACGTCCGATTTTAACATCCAAATTCTTTGATAAAAATCCAAACAACTGAACGTATGCCTCGCGTATTTCTAGATTAATAGGGTCAATTATCCCCTTATTGTATAAGTCAGCGGATGAACTCACAGTAGGAAGACCAATATTCCGCACCCAAATTTCACTATGAAATTTTGAATTACCTGATATGTTCTTACTCAACCTTAGAGTTAAACGATTCTCGTTCCAGGCCCAGTCATGTGGAGCGTCTAACAAGAAGCGCTGGTCTGTTAGTAATTCTCCGGTCAGTTTAAGCTTGTTAACGACATCCTGAGCATGTACTACACTGGAGAACAGGAAGAAAACTGACAAGGAGGCAACAGCGAAATATATTCGGATCATTTCTTCTGATTTACTTAGATAATCATTGCGTGTGCTTTGAAATATAATTGTTTACTATATCCACAATCAGTCCCAAATTTTTTGCAGTAGTCAGAGCAATTTCCTGTCCTTCCATTGCAAATTCCTTAACTGCCTGAGCAGAAGTTGTTTTTTCAAACTTGGTAGGATGTTCAAGGCCGTCAAGCATGATATGTTTTATTCTTTTCCCTTTCGATTGAAAGTATAAGTTTATCAGAGTCTCTACTCCGAATCTGGATACCTTCATTTTATCAAGAATTGGAAGCACATCCTTTTTCAACAATGCGCGCTGGCCAGTGAATGACTTAAAGGGATTAAAATTGGAGTTAATCAGAGTTTCACTGGGCTGACCCAGTACCATGTCCATTTCTTCACTTTGCAGAGGCTGAAGCATCCGAGCAAAATGCTCATTTTTGAAATTCAACATGTCCGCATCAAGGAATAAAATAATGTCATTACTTGCACTTTCTATCCCTGTCGCCATGGCAAATCCCTTGCCTTTATTTTCAGGCAACTTGATATACTTTAAGCGATGTGAATCCACTAATTCTAAAATCAAGGCATCTGTATTGTCCGTAGAGCCATCATTGACAATAATAACTTCGTCGAAGGAGTAATTAGAAATAGCAATCAAAACACTCTGAATAGTACTTTCTTCATTATAAGCGCATATTACAGCTGAAGTCTTTAACGTCAGAGGAGAACAATACTTTGAAATTTCCGTACTTGCATATCTATGTCCCAGTTCAATTAGCTCTTCAGATTTATAAAAATCGAAAATGTTGGATGAATCAGCTGGCATACTGATCAACATGTCTGGGCTACGCCTTTCAATGATATGCCTTGCTAATTGATGAATCATCACCGATGTTGTCCTATTTATAAGTGAGTAATACCCCAAACTTGTTTTTTTGCCGGAGCTCATCAAGCTACTGGTCATATTTACGAACTCAGTAATTTTAGCAGACACTGATTCTTCTTGCACGATCTTCTCTCCCTCTACTGCCTCTCCATTCCTTTCTCCGTAAAGGCTCACTACTACCAACAAATCATTTGCACCACATTGCACATGTTCAATTGGGATCGGGTTGATTATTGCACCATCGACTAGAAACGTATCCCTATACTTAACAGGGGTAAATATGGCAGGGATGGCCACCGACGCCCTGATCGCCTCATAGTAACTACCCGATGTAAAAACCACTTCCTGTTCATTCAAAATATCAGTTGCGACAGCTGCAAAAGGGATATTCATACTTTCTATGTCGATATCAGGTATAAATGTTTTCATTTTTTCAAAAACTTTTTCACCTTTCAGGAGTCCGCGGCTTGAAAATGTAAAGTCCATTAAGCTCCATACTGAATGTGGCTTCAGTGTTTTAACCCATTCAGTGTACTCTGGCAATTTGCCCATGGCATATACCCCACCGATCACAGCCCCAATAGAGGATCCAGAGATAGATGTGATTTCAAATCCCTGCCGTTCTAGCTCATTAATTACTCCAATATGAGCAAGACCCTTTGACCCTCCACCTGAGAGAACAAGTGCAACCGATTTCTTTCGCATAAGATATATCTATTGTTTCAACTTCCTAATAGTAAACTCGTCATCAGACAAATTTTGATCATACTTTACGTCGGACATTATCATCCTGGTAGTATGGTTCTTTTTCAAATCAGTCATGACCATCTCCTGAGCATTCCAATAATCTCCAATTTTCACATAATTTGAAGTAGCCTCTTTTATTACTTTACCACTCTTATCGTAATAATCTCCTGAAACAGGGTAGTAATGTGTTGCATGCACTTCCATTACGATTTTTGAATAAGGGGATTTTGGAGACTTTGGTGTAAGCTCGAGAACAAACACATCTCCCCTCGCCTCAATTAGCTTTGGCGTGTACTTTTCTGAATTGGGCTTTGCTTCCATATCATCATACGAAAAGTCAGTACCAGCGAAATTTTGGCTCTTCACAGACGTTGATATCCTTCTTTCTTTTCCGTAGGCCGGCAGATACAAATACATTACATCATCCGGGAGAGACAAAACGGCTATCCCATCTTGCGAAGCAGGTGCCGTGAATCGAAAAATACGTTTGTCCGTTCCTTTTTGCACCATGATTGCCTCTCGCGTCTTCTCCTTCCCATTCTTGTCTATCAAAACAATTTTTGTTTTACCTGACATATCCTTAGGAGAAAACATAACGTCATCCACTTTACTTAAAATTGCGTTTGCATCTTGTGCATACATACTCATAGCAGTCAAAAGGATTGCAATTGTGAGTAATGTGCTTCTAGTATTTCTCATATTTCCTAAATTATAATCATATTAATTAATAGTATTAATAATTATGACCTAACGGCGAATGGCCAATTTCAATATCCTCTTACTCAAAACCATAATTGCAGGCATTAGCGTAAGCGCCCCTAAACCCGAAACAATCATTGTTAAGGCAACCAAAACGCCAAAATTTTGTAACGGCACCAAGTTCGAAAATAGCAAAACCAAAAAGCCGCATGCGACTGACATCACGTTTATTACGATTGCTCTCCCACTGATACTAACTGCATGCTGCAAGGCCAATGTGAATTCACCAGTATTTTTGTACTCATTGTTAATATGGGAAATCATGTGGATTGCATAATCTACGCCAATGCCAATACAGATACTTCCTACCAGTACAGTAGCAACATCTAAAGGAATACCAGTAAGCCCCATAAATCCAAATAATATGACTAATGTAGATACAATAGGAATAATTGCGTAGGCCCCTTCCAATAGCGACCTGAACGTGACTGATACAATAAGCAGTACCAATAGAATGGCTATAGAAAGGCTCGTTAATTGACTCTTGACAAGGCTTTCATCCAGTTTCTTATACAAAGAGGGAAACCCGGTTAAAGCCAAAGAGTAGTTATCACTGTCATTCTCAGCAATGAATTCATTTACTTCCGCAATAAATTCTGCCATAACACGACTATCATTTGACGTGAATGTTCCAACCACCATTCCCTCATCCAAATCAGGGCTTACCATCTGATCCAGCACTTCCTGGCCTTCAATTAAAAACCAAAGATTTATAATCTTATCTTCTCTATCTGGGATAACCTTGCCATCAGTTCCCATAATATCATTCATCTCTTCAATCATATCGGCCACAGACTGAGTGTTCACAACATGACCTGTGCCTTCCATAAAATCGGCAGCCTTTCTCATCATTCTCAGCACTTCAGGGCTTTGCGTATTCCCTTTTACAATTAAGTAAACCGGAAGTGTCCCGCCCAGTTTTTCAGAAAATAGGTTCTCAGAAACTCTTGTTGTATGATCCTTCTTAAAGTACTCAACCATATTGCTTTTTCGCACAATATTGGAAATGCCAAAAATTGAAATCATTATTACAAGCAACCAAATAGACACAATGTACTTTGGATGTGACTGAACTGTATAAAATAGCTTAGTCAATACTTTAGTTAGAAAAGACTTGTTGTTACTCCTTAATGTAGCGTTACCTTTTGACTTCCTACCCAGAAATATCGCAGACAAGGCAGGCGCAAATGTTAATGACAATACAAGCGCGAAAAAAGTGCCCAACGCCGTAAACAGTCCAAATGTACTTATCATCGTTAAGTACGATCCAAACACAAATGAAAGAAATCCTACCATCGTGGTTAGCGATGCCAACAATACCGGTATTATTATATAGGCCAAAGCTTTTTCTATTTTCTTGACTTTATCCTCGTCCTCTGTCTCATTTATTCTATTCAAGACATGAATAGTGTAAGCGCTTCCAATCGCAAGTAAAATAATCGGAATGATGTTGGTAATTAACGAAAATTCCACTCCCAGGTAGCCCATAATCCCTACTGTCCATGTCACACTGATAATTACAGTTACAATTGGCAGAATCACTCCTGCCGCGCTTCTAAACGCGAAGAAGAGTACTAAAAGGATTATCAACAGGGCCAAGGGACCAACCAGCAAAAGATCATCCACCACGATTTTGCTAAACTGGTCAAGCATCACAGGAAGTCCAGCAAAATGAATTTTTTCAGGATAATTATAGCTTTCAACTGCCGCTACAATGTTGTTTGCCACTTCAATCTTATCAACCCCTTCACTAATCTTGACGTAAATCAACGTGAGCGTTGCATCCTCGGAAACAATAACCCCTTTGTAAAAATCCTTAGACAACGTATATTCTTTAAGCTTCCTAACGTCTTCATCACTTTCCGGCAAATTATATTCATCAACCAGTTTGCCAATTTCAACACCCCATTCACTACTTTTTATATCAATGACATCGGTGAGACTTGTTACATACGATACGCCGTCCAATGTTCTAAGGGTATCTGTGAGTACTTTTACGTGAGTTAGAACTTCATTGTCAAATACATCATCAGATTCAAGACCAATTAGAGCGACATAATTACCGCCATACTTCTCTCCAACCATGTCAAACAACATAGCCTCCTCATCATCATCAGGCAAGTAACTTAAAATATCAGGATTGATTTTTACGTCCTTAATAAAATACCCGGTAGCCGCCGTGAATAGCAATGTCATCACAACGATCAGCACTCTAAACCGCAATACTATTTCTGCCACTTTCCTCATCAATTATCTTGTTTTACTCAATTTTATCTTGTATAAACGTTATGGACGATTTATGTTTTATAGTCAGTATAGGTCAAAAAAATATCAGACCGACAGCCCTCTTGTAAGAATGCGCATCAAGCCCTCAAAATGTGGTGCATAATTCACGTATTTGTCTTGTAAAAAAAATGGAATCTCCAGTCCCTTTAATACCATGATCAGCAACTCCAACAATACGTCCATGTTTTCTACAGGAGCAAATTCTTTTCCCTCAACGCCCTCCATTATAATTCTTCGTAACATTTCCTTTTCCCAAAAGTCAAATTCACTCCTCAGGCCATCAATAAAATTGAAATGCTCGAAAAAATCCGCTCTTAGAGTTTCATGATAGTTAGCAGCATCAGACAAGATTGCCATCCTTTTTACCAGGTACTTTTTCAATTTGTCCGATGCATTTAATTTTGAATCCAAAACTATCACGGACAGATGCTTTTCTAGATTGAGTATTTCATAGGACACAACTTCTCTAAACAAATCCTCCTTACTAGTAAAATGGTAGTATAGTGACCCTTTAGCCTTCCTTGCAATTTTCGCAATCTCATCCATGGATGTCTTATGAAACCCAAATCGACCGAACAGCTTGTCAGCAACACTCAATATTTTTTCTCTTGTATCATCAACTGCCATGATATATTATTTAATGAACTATTTGACTAAAATCGTTCTTGAGTATAAAGAAAGGAGATTTTTACGAATTTTCAAAATTTTCTACCCTTTTTGTTGAATTACCAGTCAAACAACTGTGTAAATGCGCGTCTGGATACTGAACTACGCCCTTGCCCAATTTCAAGCTGATGCAGGCTGGCCTTTGTGCGCCGAGGTCCACGCCTTCATCAATCCTGACCCTGGAAGATTAACATCTCGATACTTATACTCTCTAGCTATACATTGCCTGCGACAGAAATTGATTATTGACGATAATCTCCACTTTCGTCAAAGCATTCACACTCTGCCAAACATTGACATTACTATCTTGCGCCCTCATGCATTCAAAACGCATCTTCATCACGGGAGCAACCGGATTGCTTGGCTCTCACATCCTGAGACTCTTTCTCGAGAGAGGCTATACCAATATCACTGCATTGCGGCAGAAGGGGAGTCGGATGGATCTCGTTGCGAATGTGGATGATCGTGTCACATGGGTTGAAGGAGATATTTTAAATACGGACTCTCTTGATGCTGGAATGCAAGGAGCTGATTGGGTCGTACATGCCGCCGCTCTGATCTCCTACGAAAAGCGCGCGGAGAAGAGACAGTACGAAGTCAATGTTGACGGAACGACCAATGTCGTCAATGCGGCGTTGCATCATGGTGTTGAAAAGCTCATACACATCAGTTCTATCTCCGTGTTTACCAGAACAGGTGGTGAGCAATTTATAAGCGAGAAAACAGAATGGGAACCGACGCCCTGGACCTCACATTACGGACTTACCAAACACCTCGCCGAACTGGAGGTAAGGCGCGGAGAGGCTGAAGGTCTGCATGTGGCTATCATCAATCCAACGATTATTTTCGGGAGTGGATTCTGGAAGGAAGGGTCTACGTCATTCTTTTATAGAGGAGCACGGGGGCTGAAATTCTATCCAGTAGGTACCAATGGTATTGTAGATGTGCGAGACGTTGCCCACCTGTGTATCCTGCGATTTGAACGTGACGAAGGTTCTGAACGCATGATTGCCAATGGAACCAATAGTACCTACATTGATGTTTTTAGCCGCATAGCAAAGCTCGTCGGAAATCCTGCTCCGTTTATCCGGCTCAAACCTGCTATGACTGAAATTGCCTGGCGTCTCTTATGGCCATATGAGTTCATTACGGGTAGGGAGTCCCTGATTTCGAAGCCCACGGCAAGGACTACGGCCTGCATTTTACACTTTGACAATACGCGCTCACTGAGTGTCCCCGGATTCACTTATACCCCACTGGACAAAACTCTGAGCGACATGGCTGTGCTTTATAAGGAGGCATCGAAGAAAAATTTTCCTGCCATCCCAATGGCCTTTTTGCCGCATCATCTTGCTTGACCCCTACCAGTCAAGGTCTTAAGCATTGCGATTTTTTCTATAAGAAAAACGCTCCTCAGTCGGTCGAATGATCCCGCTCATGCGCTTTGGAAATCGAACCCGAAATGGCTACCTTGATAGGCTGTCATGGCAATGTTATGACAAACCGAGACATACCAAATTTTTCACGAATTAAAGCTTAATTGATATGAGTGTGGAAGCAAAAAACATTAGAAATGTGGTGCTGTTGGGTCATTCGGGCTCCGGCAAGACCACGTTTACAGAAACGATGATCTTCGAATCCGGAGCCAGCAGCCGACGCGGTGACGTCGAAAGCGGGAACACTTTTTCTGATTTTACCAGTATTGAACAAGAGAGGGGTAACTCCCTCTTTAGCACACTACTACATGTCAATTGGCGGGGAAATAAAATTAACTTAATAGACACGCCCGGTCTAGACGATTTTGTGGGTGAGGTGGTTGCCAGTTTAAAAGTGGCGGACACGGCAGTCATGGTCCTCAATTCTATGAACGGCGTCGAAGTCGGCACGGAACTGCTGTGGGAGTATATTGAAAAATACAATACTCCGGCCATCTTTGTGGTCAACCAGGTCGATCACGAAAAATCAAATTTCGAGCAGACTTTTGAACAGGCGAAAGAACGGTTTGGGAACAAAGTCATCCCTGTTCAGTATCCGCTAAATGAGGGCACTGAATTCAATACGATTGTGGACGCATTGCGCATGATCATGTACGTATTTAGCGAAAAAGGTGGAAAGCCCAAAAAAGTTGCTATTCCCGATTCGGAAATTGCACGTGCGCAAGAGATGCACAATGCTTTGGTAGAAGCTGCGGCTGAAAACGACGAAGAACTGATGGAAAAGTTCTTTGAAGAAGGGTCATTGAGCGAAGACGAACTTGCACAGGGCTTGAGGATAGCTATGGTACAAGGAGAGATCTACCCGGTTTTCTGTGCTTCAGCTCTCAATAATATGGGTAGCGGGCGCATCATGGGATTTCTGAATGACATAGCCCCATCGCCAGCCGACCGTGCAGCAGCACCACTGGAAGACGGCGGAGAATTGGCATTGGGTGATGGCGGCACTACAGTATTTATTTACAAGACAATGACCGAACCTCAGGTTGGGACAATTTCCTACTTCAAGGTATACTCGGGAAGTTTGAAGCACGGTGATGAGGTCGTTAACCAACAGACGGGCACGACGGAGCGCATAAATCAGATTTTTGAAGCCAACGGAAAAGTGCGGACGCCTATCGACCTCATTAAAGCCGGGGATATTGGCGTGACAGTTAAACTTAAAAATTCGCACTCAAACAACACATTAAGTACAAAAGGTATCGACCGGACGATCGAACCGATACATTTTCCGGAACCGCGCATTCGGGTTGCTGTCGCACCGCCGAGTAAGGCTGATATGGAAAAGCTGGCCAAGGCATTGCACGTTGTGCATGAGGGAGATCCGACGATCATCGTGGAGCATTCTTCGGAATTGAAGCAGACCTTGCTGCATGCCCAGGGACAACTCCATCTTGATGTACTCAAATATCGAATCGAAAAGGTCTATGGCCTCACAATGGAATTTGTCAAACCCAGAATACAATACCGGGAGACCATCACAAAAGAGGCGAATGATTCATACCGTCACAAAAAGCAGTCGGGTGGAGCTGGTCAGTTTGGAGAAGTGCATATGCGCATCGAGCCCTATCATGAAGGCATGAGTGATCCTGCAGGGCTGAATGTCCGTAAAAAGGATATTGAAAAACTTCCATGGGGAGGTACTCTTGCATTTTACTGGTGCATCGTCGGTGGCTCAATTGACGTGAAATTTTCGAATGCCATCAAAAAGGGCGTCATGGCCAAAATGGAAGAAGGTCCGCTGACAGGTTCATATTGTCGTGATATCCGTGTGAGTGTTTACGATGGTAAAATGCACGCGGTGGATTCAAACGATATGGCATTCATGCTTGCAGCGACAAATGTGTTTAAGAACTCATTTAAGCACGCAGCACCACAGATTCTCGAACCGATGTACGATGTGGAAATTTTGTGTTCTAGCGATGTGATGGGGGATGTGATGGGGGACTTGCAAACCCGCCGGGCCATGATCATGGGTATGGAGGCCAAAGGTCACTACCAGGTCATTAAGGCTATGGTACCTCTGGCAGAAATGTATAAATACAGCTCGACATTGAGGTCACTGACGCAGGGGCGTGCGAAATTCAAGCGCACATTTAACACATATACGGCGGTGCCAATGGAACTGCAACAGAAACTCATCGCTGAACATCAGGAAGAGCTTCAGGAAGCCTGATTGTGAAACATGAACGCTAAGAGAATTCTTATGTAAGGCCCGGGAGGTAGCTTCCGGGCCTTGCCTTTCGTATTAGCCCCGTACAGATTTCCAAAATCCTTAAGATTTGGTAAATCTAAATTGGCTTTGTTGGCTCATTTACTCATTGCGATCACGCATTCTGACAAGAATAATCAGCGCGGAAACAATTGTCAAGCCGCTTATCACCCCGATGGACGGTAGTATACCCCAGATGTCAGCGATGACACCAGTGAGAATGGCTCCGACGGCATATCCCATATCCCGCCATAAACGAAAGACTCCAACACTCTTTGCCCGTTGCTCCGGATGTGTGTAATCAGCAATCCCCGCGAGAAATGTGGGATACACGAGTGCGGTTCCCAAGCCAAGAACGATTGACAAAAGGACAAAGTGCGTAAAGGTCGATGCCCAGATAAAACCGATTAATGCGAATCCCTGACCCAGCATACCGATAAACAACAGCCATTTCTTACGGAATAAATCTGCGAGTTTCCCTGTGAATAGTTGGCTGATACCCCATACTGCCGGATATATCGCAACGATGATTCCGATGGTTTCGAGATTGAATGAAAGTGAACTGAGAAGTATCGGAAAGAGCCCCCATACCATTCCATCATTCAGATTATTGATCAATCCAGCCTGTGTGATTGATCCTAAGTTCCTGTCACGCCAAGTGGTGTCCCAAAATACATGCTTATGTCTGGCGATAGTAGATTGGCTTGTTTCAATTGCAACATGATGGATCGTGTCCTTTATCAGCAACCATGACATCAACAGGCCAGTCACTGCAAAACCAATCCCAAGGTAAAACGGATATGGTCGCACACCATACTCTGATGCAATCCAGCCCGTGAGGAAGGCAACCGCTCCTACGGCCAGATATCCAGCCGATTCGTTGATACCCATTGCAAGACCCCTTTCCTTATCCCCAACTAAGTCTATCTTCATTACCACTGTACTCGACCAGGTGAGGCCCTGATTTATCCCAAGCAGGATATTTGCGAAAATGATCCAGTTCCAGCTAGGAGCGTAAATCAATATCAATGGAATTGGCAAAGCGATAATCCACCCGAGTACAAGCAATCGCTTTCGCCCTACACGATTTGCAAGAGCTCCGGCAAAGTAATTGGTAAGCGCCTTTGTCACTCCAAAAACAACAATGAACGAGAGTACCGCTGACTTTACGACAAGGCCAAATTCCTGGCCTGCCAACTCAGGAATGATGGATCGCTCGAGCCCTACCATGCCTCCGACAAATGCATTGATGACGACAAGTAGAGCAAACTGTTGCCAGTTTTGACGTAATCCCAGTTCTACTTTTGAAACAGTCACCCGCTCATTATACAACATAAATTATATTTACATGGGCACATTCAAGAATTGAATCACACGAAATGCACTATACGCTTGTATTATTCCTTGTTTTACTCACCTCCACGATGTCTGTGGGACAAAATATCAAGTGGAATGCCGACAGTCCTTTGGTATGGGAAGACTTTCAGGGTCCCGTCGATGCATCGAGCAGGTTTCATGCCCAGACGCAATCTGGTGTGAAGTACAGCTTCCGCTGGCAGTCCTCGTACAGTAAAACTACTTACACATTTGAAGTGTTTTCCTATTGTGACAAATCCCTGTCATGGGTAAAAAGCAGCAAGGCGACAGATAAATTATTAGCACATGAACAGTTACACTTTGATATATCTGAATTGCACGCACGTAAATTGAAGCAAACAATTGCAATGACAACATTTACCAAGCGCTATGATTCGGAAATAAAAAATCTGTTTAAGGAGAACCAACGAGAAAGAGAACTCATGCAAGAGCAATATGACAGAGAAACCGAGCACATGAAAAATCGTGACAATCAATTGAAATGGCAGCAATATGTCGCTGAGGAGTTGAATCGGTTGGAGAAGTATACAGGATCGGAGATTGTTAATTGAACCCGGATGCCCGATTGGCTATGACTGGCAAAACGGGCTAAAACAAATTCGTGAAAATTCTTGAAATTCGTGGCATATTAAATCATCAATCTCTCATTTATAATCCTCATGACTAGAACACCAATCCAAAACCGCAAAGACATCGAACTCCTCGTTGACGAATTTTATAAGAAGGTCAGACAAGACGACGTTATTGGCCCAATATTTAATGAAGTAGCTGATATCAATTGGGATAAGCATATGCCTGTCATGTACAGCTTTTGGGAGTCAGCACTGCTGGATGTCATGACTTATAAAGGCAATGCCATGACCCCTCATATTGCGTTGAGCAAGAAGACAGCCATCACTGAAGAACACTTCACCCGGTGGAAAAAACTATTTTTTGAAACGCTTGACGAGCATTTTGTTGGTGAAAAAGTAGAAGAAGCAAAGAAACGTGCTGACTCTATGGCGATTCTGATGCAGTACAAGATTGAGCAAAGTAAAAGTTCGAATTTTATTCAATGAAACTTGGTTCTGGAAACTTGGTTCTGAGCACTTGTTGATCGGTACTGGCCTGATGCCCTCCTACGCCAGCTTGGCCACGGAGAGTGAGATGTGATGCCATCCTACGCAGCGGTCTGGCTATTCAGGGTGAGAAGGGATGCCATCATTCTCCAGGTATCCATACCATCTCCGATCCAATAACTCCCCTCTTCCCAAAAATTGAAACCACATAATTACCAGCAGGTAGATCAGGTATCTTTAATTGATATTGACCATTTATAAATCCCACAGAGGAATCTGAAAAAACCAACTGACCGGAGATATTCACAATCTTCAATTCAAGTGTAGCGCTGATTGGGTTGGGTTCTATACGCACAATCAGTGTGTTGCTATTTGAATCCGCGTACACGCTAAATTCGTGAGGCGACATACCCGCGTCGAGGATTGAGGTTGGAAAATCATACTCGTGTGTCATCCATCCGATACCGCCATTTTCCAATAAATTATTATCAAAATCAAAAAACGTCGCATGCTCCTGATGCGAGCCACGTCCCCATTGCGTCCAACATGGCGACGACACCCATGCAGGTTCCCAGTAAATCACGCCCATACATCCATTGTCCATCACCTCTTGTGTCATGTCTATGAGCCACTGCTTTTGCACTTCGGGTGACGGAGGACTGTAATCTGGATGTACCTCATTGATGATATTACCAGCATCGTCGTTGGATTCCCATGTCCAGATATAACCTGTCTCAACGATCAACACTTCATAACCGGGGTGCATACTCTTCAAATTCCGGATCGCCTCACCTGCATCTGCAATTTCAGTTGGTTTGTGCCACGCCCAGTAATAAGAAATACCCATGATGTCAAAGTCTGTCACCCCATTTTCGATAAACTGACCAAAAATATACTCGGCTTTATCGGGATCGGCAGCATGAATGACAATTTGGACTTCCTTTCCGGATGCATTCTCAAAATCTCGTACAGCTTTTATTCCAGCATTAAATAGCGGGGCATTCCTGTCCCAGTCAAGGACCCATCCGGCATCATTTTCCTCTTGGGACAATAAAATACCGCGGTTGGTTTCATTCCCAATCTGTATCATTTCCGGCAAAAGACCTTTGGCGTCAAGATCCTCCAGCGTACGTTTTAAGTAGTTGTACAATGAGTCTTGCAGTACGGGCAAGTCATCTACCACATCAGCCCATGCAGACGGCACGACTTGCTTACCCGGGTCTGCCCAATTATCAGACAAATGAAAATCGAGGAGTACAGCCATCCCAACCGCTTTTGCTCTTGCAATCGATCTCACAAAGTCTGCATGATCAGAATATCGCTTGCCATCATTTAGCCCATCGTACCACTTGGGCGTATGCCACGCACGCAACCGGACAAGACCACAACTGCTATCAGCAAATATCGAGTACAGTTCTTGTGGTTGGTTGTTCACCGTATATTCTACCCCACAGTCATTCATCTCATTGACATACGAGAGGTCCGCTCCAAAGTAAAATTGCTGACCCGACACCAGAAAGGCCGAGAACATAACCAATGAAACAAGTAGTGATTTTCTAATCATAGTCATCATTTAGTAAAGTTACAATTTAGAAACGACCCTTTAGTGACAGTGACAACGTTATGACTACTATTTAACGACACAGCATGATAACATTCATTGAAAAATCGAATTCCAAATTTTCACAAAACAGCGACAAAAGAAACAATAGCGACAAAAGAAACCCCATCCTAAACTATCTCCCTTACTAGTCACTCATACTTGAAAGTCTTCGAAGGATCTAAACCTACCACCTTATGCGTTTGAAATCCAACACCCAACAATGCAAAAACCGAATCAATCGCCAATGCCATGATTATCACAATCCATGGAAACTCGATACGAAAGGCATAATTCTGTAACTTATGTCGATATATAAGACGTATAAAATGAAAACACTCAATTCAACGCTGTTTATGGTGCTCTTGTCTGCCCTGCTGCTAACAAGTTGTAACTCACCAATAGAATACGACATTCTAATCAGGAACGGTACCATTTACGATGGCTCAGGGAATACTCCTTTCACCGGTAGTGTAGGCATCAATGACAATAAAATCGCTGCTATCGGAGACCTTGGCAATGCCATAGGAAAAACTGAAATCGACGCAACAGGGCTTGCAGTTGCACCTGGTTTTATCAACATGCTGAGTTGGGCTACGGAATCATTGATTGTCGATGGCAATTCAGAGAGTGATATTCGTCAGGGTGTCACCCTGGAAATCATGGGCGAAGGATGGTCGATGGGTCCAATGAACCCTCAGATGAAGGAAGAAGCTTTGGCTTTTATGAAGGATGTGAAATACGACATCGACTGGACAACGCTTGATGAATATCTTGAATCACTTGTGCGACGAGGTGTTTCGCCCAATGTTGCGTCATTTGTCGGAGCTACTACTTTGCGCATTCACGAACTTGGTGAGGCAAACCGCCCTCCCACTGACGAGGAGCTCTTGCGCATGAAAGCACTTGCCCGCCAAGCAATGGAAGATGGGGCTTTGGGGATTGGGTCGTCGCTAATTTACGCCCCTGCCTTTTATGCTCAAACCGATGAGCTCATTGCATTGTGCAAAGTAGCTTCTGACTATGATGGCATGTATATTACACATTTACGCAGTGAAGGTGACAGGTGGCTTGAGGCGATTGATGAACTGCTGACAATTGCCTCGGAGGCCGAGATTGCAGCCGAGATCTATCATCTGAAAGCTGGTGGCAAGCACAACTGGCACAAGCTGGAGGCCGCTATTGCCAAGATTGATTCCGCACGGGCTGCCGGCCTGCACATCACAACTGATATGTATAACTATATCGCAGGTGCAACCGGGCTTGACGCGGCAATGCCACCATGGGTGCAGGAAGGTGGCTATGGAGAGTGGGCACGGAGGCTGCAAGATCCTGCCATCCGAAAAAAGGTCATGAAAGAAATGCAGGCACCTGGTGACGGTTGGGAAAACCTCTACTTCGCAGCAGGGACTGCCGAGAACTTGCTACTCGTTGGATTCAGGAGTGATTCACTGCGAAAATACACCGGAAAATCCCTCGCCGAGATATCAAAATTGCGCGGCACATCACCTGAAGAAACAGCTATTGACCTTGTCATCCAGGATAGCAGTCGGGTGGGTACCGTCTACTTCCTCATGTCAGAGGAGAATGTCAAACGCCAAATGAAACTGCCGTATATGAGCTTTGGGTCCGATGCTGGCTCCATCGCACCGGTAGAGCCGTTTACAAATTACAATCCTCATCCGCGTGCCTATGGTAACTTCGCACGATTGCTTGGCAAGTACGTCAGGGAAGAAAAGGTCATTCCTCTTGAAGAAGCAATTTATAAACTCACAACATTGCCCGCCACAAATCTGAAGATCAAAAGCCGCGGTGCGTTGAAGGAGTCGTATTATGCTGATCTGGCGATTTTTGATCCCGCCACAATAAGTGATCATGCGACGTTTGACAACCCGCATCAATATGCGACAGGTATGCAGTATGTCATCGTAAATGGGACGTTGGTATTGGACGATGGTGCGCATACTGGTGCACGACCAGGAATGGTTGTGAGAGGCCCTGGATGGAAAAAGTAGTGGAGGAGTGGAGGAGTTAAGGAGTGCAGGAGTGCAATGCCCACCGCAGCGCAAAACCCAGAAGGGGTGACAGAATGATAACTGGAGACTTGCACCCAAGCACAAAACCCCGAAGGGGTGACAGGATTCGAAGGGCGAAATTTGATTAACTAAAAAATCACAACAACAACTACATCATGCAAAACATCTCACGCCGCAAATGGCTTCAGAAAAGCCTCCTTGCATCCACCGCAGTTCTGATCGGGTCGCGTGCCTTGGCATTTGATTTTGGCGAAACGCCAACGAGCACATATGCCTTTAAAGAACTCTTGCGACTCAATTGGAATGAAAATCCATATGGTCCATCGCAAAGCGCTCTCGAGGCTGCCACAAAAGCTCTCAAGAGTGCAAACCGATATCCCGACGCCCTCAATAACAAATTGATTGAGGCCATTGCAACTAAACTTGGCGTGAAAAATGAAGAAGTGATGATCACGGCAGGATCAACAGAAGTCTTGAGTCTGCTGGGTCAGCACGCGGGATTGCTCAGTGGCGAAATTGTCACTCCCTGGCCCTCATTTCCCACTATGATGCATTTTGGTAAAGTTAGTGGAGCAAGTGTCAAACATGTCCCACTTGACAATGAAGACCGGCTTGATCTAAATGCCGTTCTGAAGAGTATTGGCCCCAATACCAGATTGCTTTTTATTTGCAATCCCAATAACCCGACGTCTACCGAGGTGGATCCTGAATCCCTTCGCTCATTTTGCCGTAGCGTGCCGGAAAATGTTTTGATTTGCGTTGACGAAGCATACATCGAGTTTTCCAGTCATGGTGCAAAAGCCAGCATGATGCCTCTTGTGAAGGAATTACCCAACCTCATAGTCTGCCGAACTTTTTCGAAAGCATATGGACTGGCAGGAATGCGCCTGGGCTACGCCGTCTCGCAAAACATTAATATCTCTGAATTATCCAAACGGCACAATGGATATGGAATGGCTACAAGTGTCGCATCAGTTGCAGGTGCTCTTGCCGCTCTCGAAGATCCCGGTTTTATTAAAATGTGCGTTACGGAAAATGCGAAGGGCCGACAAATTCTTTACGATGCTTTTGACCAGTGGAAAGTCGCATATAACAAATCGTCTACAAACTTTGTCTATGCCAGGGCGGAACACTTTGTACCGGATGTCGTGGAGAAACTCAGCGAACAAAATGTCATGATAACGAAATGGCCAATCATGAAGAATCATATCAGGATAAGCATCGGAAAACCGGAGCACATGTCTCAATTCGTGCAGATAGTCGAATCATTTTTATCTTAGCACCCTCAGGACTTGCGCAAGAATTACATTATTAAACCAATTGCAATGAAATCACGTATCACAATTACTCTCGCCACTCTGTTCTTTACCCTAATACTAAGTGCACAACCCGTAAAAATTCATCGCCCATTGAAGCAAATCACGGTGACCGGGAATGGCTACCAACGCGGTGTGCAGCATGGCAAACAACTCGGCAAAGACATCGCAAGTATTGTTGACAAATGGAAAACCAATACTACACGGGGCTTGAACCGAGATGCTAACGAAGTCTTAAATGAATTTTTGGAATATGCCGATTTTGAAGGTGCAATAAAAAAGTGGACCCCTGATTTGTGGGACGAAGTACAAGGCATCGCGGCAGGGTCAGGGCAGAGATTCAAAGACATTTTGGTATTGAATTTACTCGACGAATTTTGGGTCTATGTCAATGATATTGCGAATCATCATTGCAGTGGACTTGGTGTACCAGCAATAAACGGTGCACCTGCATACGTTGCACAAAACATGGACCTCGAGACCTATACGGATGGGTTTCAGGTCTTGATGCGCATTGAAGGAGGGGCCGAAATACCTGATCAAATACTACTCACCCATGCGGGGCTCATTGTTCTGAACGGCATGAATGAACACGGAATAGCGACATGCGTCAACACGCTCATGCAATTAAAAGCAAATTCTACAGGCCTTCCGGTTGCCTTTGTGATTCGCGGTATTCTTGCACAAAACGACAGAAAATCTGCTCTGAACTTTGTTAAAAATGTAGATCACGCTTCAGGACAGAATTATATCATTGGAATCGGAGATGAAGTATTCGATTTTGAAGCGTCCGCGAATAAGGTCGTCCGATTTCAACCGAAAAACAAGAACGGCACAGTCTATCACACAAATCATCCACTGGTCAATGATGACATTAAGCCATGGTTTGATGACTTTCATCCTGATATGCTAGAGACCCCACTTGTCACGAATTCAAATAGTGCGGTGCGTCTTGCTGCAGTCCAGTCCCGAATGGATTCTGATATGGAACTGAATGCATCAACGATTCAAATGACACTTCGCTCACGGGACAGTGATGAGCACCCTGTATGTCGTACGCACCTGAAGGAGAAAGGCGGATTTACATTTTCGTCCGTCATTTATTCGCTTGGTAAGAATCCCTTTCTCCTTCTTGCCGTTGGACCGCCTGATGAAAGTGATTATATGTCCTTTGATTTTGGAAAAGAGAGGAATGGCAGCAGGGATTAGACAGGGTAAATATTTTTATCTCTCCCTCAGTGCGGATATCGTCCCATTGAACTCATACTCCTTGCCGTCAGTGCCAGAATTATACTCCTTCAAAGTTCCCGATATTGTACCAATGACATAATCACCGACCTCTCCATAATTGGCAATGAAGACATTTACACCTCTCTCTTTCCCGCGTATATTTATAAATTCTCCATCGGGCAATTCCAAATTCACTGTCATCCACGCATTGAAATTTCCCTGCGATTGCCCTTCAAATTGCATAGATATGTACGCTGTATTAATTGGTACACTATCAGGTATACCTATCGAAGTATATCCCCGGACTAGTCGTGCTGGCACTTCATGAAACACGAATTTTCCAAGTCCTTCGACATCAATTACAATCTGGTCTCTCACTGGGTCACATACCGATATTGATCCAGCATTAATGGTATTTGAATATTCGTATTTCTGAATAAAGCTGTGCCTGGATTCTTCTACGTCAACTATTGTAATCAAAACTTCATCTTCAACGCAATGTGCAGCACGTATCTCAAATGCACCATTGCTTTTATCAAGTTCAGCGTATGATGTCAATGCACCGATTCTCACTATAGCGTACCCATTTACAACCGCATGCCCGTTGCAATCTACGGCCTTTCCAGTAACGCTTAACACTCCCAGTGACTCTTCGTCAAGCGATTGGTATGTAGTTGCAGGTTCAGAAAATGGGCCAATTTCGCCCGAAAACGCAGGCGCCCCACATTTGTCATACACCTCCAACAACAACCGCTCACCTGCCGGTATACTCCCCCTCACCTCACCTTGGTTGTTTGCATACGCACACCTTGTAGTGTTCAGAGAAATGATTGTGATACAAACTGTCACATTTGATGCGGGGCCACTTTCATAATAAAACGATGCATTCCATTCAACTAAAGAAAAGCTTGCGTCACAATTCCAATACGAAAAATGGCTGACGTACCCAACATATTTATCGAGGATAAATGTTGCCTCTCCCTCCTCTTTCCAAATTCCCGCGTCCTCATCAAAATACCATAAAGGAATTGTGGCCGGGGCACTTGCCTGCTGCTCCGTTGGCACACGTATCGTTAATCCCACCTGCATGCCTGTCTTCACTTGTAAAACTTCTCCGTGTTGCCCACGTAATTCAACTGCTACCATACCCATACTTCCCAAGGCTACTGTCTCGCCATCCAAAGCCTCACCCATCAAATCACCCGGCATTTTAAAGGACATATCCGGGTCATTGGCTGCAATGGATTTGGCACTAACGGATACTGTTCCGAAATATGAAAGGCCATTTGCATATTGGATGGCATTCGGTGGAAAGTCCAATTCGGCGTTCTCGTCTATAATCATGACGCCACCATCCTGAGCTTGTAGTTGACCAATCGGCTCAGCGCTTAACAGAACAACTTTGATATACTGAGCTTCATTCTTTATTGGTGTAAAGCGCCTCGAAGCATGAAAATAATCACCCTTGCTCACGACAAGATAAACGGACGAATCCATCTCGATATCCTTGATATATGCCATACCCGACGCATCTGTCAGAACTGAAATCTTGTCCACTATGACCAGCGCGTTCTTCGCGGGATTCCCGTCCTCATAAAACACTTCGACAAAGGCGCTAAACACCGCATCACTTTTCGCGTCAAATAGATTAAAATCCAGTAAGTCCTGATTGCAACTCAAGACTGATAACAAGACTGCAAGGACCAGGAGATATTGTTTCATACGTTTTTCAGGTCTGGTGATTACTTTCCTAAACGTTTAAAATTGCTCATTAAATTGTGTGAAAAAACATACTTCCATGTATTTAACACTTAGCTGGTAAAATCTTCGAGGTACAAATCCACCTCGTACTCCTCATTACGATAGCAATTTCCGTCTCGCAAAACTAGCAATCACAATAATATGTGTGTTCAAGAAAAACTAAATGTCAACACCAAGTGAGCTGAGCAATTCCTTCGCATCGATCAAGTCCCTGGTATCATGTCCTTCCTGGAAGGAGTGATATATTGGTTTCAACAGATCAATCGCCTTTTGTTGTTGATGCTGGCCGGAATGCAATTTTGCCAGCTGAGTGGCTGCGCGAAGGCTTTGGGTGAGGGCTCCTTGTTTCTGGCAGATATCGAGTGCCTTTTGATAGAGTGATATGGCATCCTCAATCTGCGATGGCGACGTCAATTGCAAATAATCACCTTTCATGCGATGCAATTCAGAAAACCACCAGTGCTCATTAATAGAGTCGGCTTCTTTGATAGCACGGTCAATCGTCGATATCGCTTGTTCAACATGACCCGAAATTGCCTGGACTTCTGCCAATAATGACATGTAGTAAGGCAAAGAGCGCCGGCTTCCTGTATCTCTGAACATGATAAGTCCATTTTCTATCTGTTTCTGGCCATCCAGAGGATTGCCCTGCACTCCAACACACCACCCATGTATGATCATTCCCCATGCCAGGTAGTATGAAAAATGTTGCTCCCTGGTCAATGCGATCGTTGACGCAGCCAACTGTTGTGTCGCTGGTACATCCCGTCTGAACTGAAATAACATTGCGGCATATGCCCCGCTCACTGCCCTGCTGAATGGATGGGCAACTTCATTGGCTATATCAAGCGCCTCGTTGCACCAGGTCAGTGATGTATCAATTTGTCCCGCTTGCCATGCGGCATGACTTCCAAAAGACCGACCAAAAGTTCCCATATCCATTCCAAACAAACGAACATGCATATCGTGATGATCCTTACTATACGTAGGTATTCCAAGACCAAAATGATGTACTGAATCAGTAAAAGAGGACAGGGAATATAAGGGAATGCCAAGACCAATAGTGGTAACAATATAAATGCCTTCGTTTCCCTTAATCGACAGTTTGCTCATGTCCTCCCCCACCTGCTTTGACTCTTCATGGCTGGCGCGCGTGATATTGTACGAACACAATCCCCACAATACTGCGTACATTCTTTCAGGATCGCCAATTTCTTGCGCCAAAATTCTGGCTCGCTCATATGTCTCGCCAACCTGAGGGAATGCAAAACTTTTTGTCGCGATCAATGATGTACCCAGGGCGAGTTGCAGATTGAGTTCGCAATCGACTCTCATCATAGCATCCGGGAGCTTTCCTACGATCTGCAAGCCACGTTGGGCATGGGCGATTGCCTCAGAGTGAGATGAATTTTGTCTCGCGAAACTTCCCGCCTTCAGCCAATACTGCAAAGCCTTCTCATACTCATGACCTTCGGTATAATGATGAGCGATGATTTCGGGCTGATTCTGGCCTACTTCGTTGCGATTGGATTCTAAAAAATCTGCAATGGCTAAATGAATCGATTGACGCTTCGACCTGAGTAGCGTATTATTTGCCGCATCCTGGATCAGAGCATGTTTAAACGTATATGTCGCGTTTGGGATTCTGCCTCTCACATACAGGAGTTCGGCAGACAACAATTCTTCAAGGCCGCTTTCAAGGCTCTTCTTGGCTCCGGCATGGATGGCCTCTATGCTTTTGTATGAAAACTCCCGCCCAATCACTGAACCAAGTTGCGCAATCTCCTTTGCAGTACTTAGTTGGTCCAACCTGGCCATAAGTGAGTCTTGCAATGTATCCGGGATGGAAAGGCTATTGAGGGGACCAGTGAGCTCATATCTATCACCATCAAGTCGCAAGATGTCCGAATCAAGGAGCATCTTGGTCAATTCCTCAATAAATAAAGGAACCCCGTCAGTTTTATCGACAATATGGGTTACCACCTCTTCTGGTAGTGCGAATTGGCCAGACCAGTGGACAATTAGTGCCTTTATTTGCTCTAATTCAAGCCCGTTTAGTGTGATTGGAGTAATATGTGAATGCTGTCTCCATGTTGGTATGAACTGAGGTCTGAACGTGTAAACAGCAAGCATTGGCACCGTCGGAATTTGATCCACGACATAACCAACTACTTCGAGAGTCGAAGGATCTGCCCAATGCAAATCCTCCCAAATTGCCAGGAGAGGATTTTGTTGGGCGACCTTGAACAACCATGCTACAATTGCATCAGATGTGAGTTGCTTTTGTTTTTGAGGAGCAAAAGACTTGTGGTAGTCATAGTTTTCACCTGGCCTGATTGAAAGCAGTTTGCATAAATAAGGGAATGTGTTTTCCAGTGGCAGGCCAATCGAATTAAGGTAGTGTTCGAGCTTGCCGAGTTTATGCTCTTCGGCCTCAGACTGTTCAATTTTAACAGCACTTTCAAGTGCCATAATCAAAGGGAAATAGGCGCTGTTCTGATGATACGACGAGCACCGAATCTCGATGCATTGAAAGCTTGCGTTTTGAACTTCCGCTCGAATATAATCTACCAATCCAGACTTCCCAATTCCGGCAGTCCCACTAATTAAAACTACCTGTCCCAGATTTCGTTTACACTGTTCCCACCTGCGAATCAACAGACCGATCTCTTCATCTCTCCCGACAAGAAAAGGCCCGCCCTTTACCTCATCGTCTACTGACGCTCCAAGCTGACTGACCGTTCCCAATACCTTATACACACGAGTCTCTGTCCTTACACACTTGAGCGATGGGGTCCCAAGGTCCTGTAGATTAAACATTTCATACACGAGTTTATGGGTCGCCTCGCTTATTATTATTGAATTCGGATCAGCTAAATTTTCTATGCGCGCCGCAATATTTACGGTATCACCTGTGGCGAGGTTTTCGTATCGTCCATCACCGCCCATCTCTCCTACCACAACCAAGCCTGTATGGATTCCTATTCTTACTGTTAATTCAATATTATCCTTTTCCTTTAGCCTTGGATTTAGTGTCGTACTTATCGACTGAACAATTTCGAGAGCCGTCAGTACTGTTCGCTCGGCATCGTTTTCATGTGCTTTAGGCCAACCAAAATAGACAAGCAATCCATCACCCAGATATTGAGCAATGTAGCCGTCGTATTTATGAATGACATTTGCAGCTGTAGTCTGATACGCACGAATCACGTCCCGAAGATCCTCCGGATCGAGTTTTTGAGACAGACCTGTAGAATCTGCCAGATCGCAGAACATAACCGTTATACGCCGTCG
>QMOR01000001.1 GCA_003648285.1 Bacteroidota bacterium | reverse complement strand
TTCGAAAATCGATGTGTTGATGTCGTAACTAAAAGCTACCCGCCAACCGTCGTACAGAAATTCTACCATTGGTATGATGGAGTCGTCAATCCGCACGGCTGCTCCTACGGCAAACTGTACTTCACGCGCACGTTTCTGACTAATATGAAAATTGAGTAGCGCACTCACCACGATTTCCTCAAATGGTCCGGAAGTCTGGTACAGCCCATTGACCTTCAAATCAAGAAATGACAATAGCTGAACGCTTCCAATCGCATGTATTGCAGCTCTAATCGGCAATTCGACTGAAGCATCGTTGTAAAATGTACTATTTGGCTTGTTTAGGTGAAAAGCACCAACTCCGATGTCAACATGTGTTCTATTGGAACTTTGAAGCCTCAGGTTGAGTCCTCCCCCCAAGTCAAAATAGAACTTGCTATCAACAAGATTCGGCTCCCGTGGATCACGAGTAGGATCAAAGTTGCTTCCATTCCATTGATTTCCCCATGTCAGGTCCCCGGTGCGCAATGATTTTTGCCCTCCACCAAGTTGTACACCGGCTGTGAGTAACACACCGGGTGTAAATCCGAACGTGTATGAGCCATTCAGGCCCAGAAATGCAGTAGCAAGACGCGCATCTCCTGCCTGATCATAATTAAACAACGCTCCGGCGCTCCAAAAGCTCTTTGCGCCATCGCGACGGAACTTCATATCATAACTACCTGAAAAGGTCATATAATCAACAGGCACATCAAACCATTGCCGTCGATAATTGGCAATAAATCTTTTGTCGCCATTGAAGATGCCTGTCAATCCGGGATTGTGATTGAGCGGTGAATTCTGGAATTGTGAAAAGTGCAAATCCTGCGCGTCACTTTTTGTAAAAAAAAGCAAGAACAAAACCAGAACCCCGCACTTTAGTAATATTTTTTGCATAAACCCTGCTTAAATGAATCAAGACGGTTATGTATAAATCACTGTCTATTAATTAATTATGCTAAACATCGCATTTCATGATGTATCCAACTTACTTGTATGCAAAAACCATACGGGTTTTTACGAAACTTCATAGCGTTGTTCCTATCAGTTGAATAATGCAATACCGGGGCAAGGACAGCCCTGGGTCGTAAGAAATGTTCAACTGGGATTAAAAAATTTCTACTCTCTAAGGACTTATAAAAATCAAATTACATAAAAATAAATTGAATCAACAAATACTCTTATTCACTATTTTAGTACAATGGTTGTCAAAGCAATATTTTGCCTTAGGCATGAATTGTATAATCTACAACATTAACCGCAGATAGTCAACGACTTTTATGTAACAAATTTTTATAATCTTCAGGTGTGAAAATTCTTTCTGTAGAACAATTGCAAAAACTCGATCAGTATACGATCGAAAATGAGCCGATCTCCTCAATTAATTTGATGGAAAGAGCCGCAATGGCTTGTGTGGACTGGATTCTTGATCATTTCGATACAGCAAATGCGTATATCGTGGTCTGTGGTCCGGGAAATAATGGTGGTGACGGACTCGCCATCAGCCGGATGTTGGCGAAGACAGGTCGATCAGTCACAGTCTATGCTGACAATCTTGATCAAGCGACGACCGATTACATCACCAATTATCATCGACTGGATGAAGCTGGAATCGTACCTGTTCCTCTTGAAGGCTTTGAGGCTTCAGCTACTAAGCGCGGTGATATTGTGATAGATGCCTTGTTTGGTTATGGCTTAAATCGCCCTTTGACTGATCACTGGGCGCATCTGGCTGATGTGCTCTCTTCGTTATTCAACATCGTTGTCGCTATTGATATGCCGTCAGGCGTGTTTGCAGGACAAGCTACGACAGGTACAGCCGTACATGCGGATTTCACGTTGACGTTTCAAACACCAAAACTGGCCTTCTTCGCTCCGGAAAATCAGGACTTGATTGGCGAGTGGGTCGTTCTGGATATCGGACTGGATCGTGATGCACTGCAAAGGATGTCAGCAGATTTGAAGCTCATGGAATCTCGTGAAATAGCCGCTCTGTTGCCAGAGAGAAAGAAATTCGATCACAAGGGCAAATTCGGGCATGCCTTGTTGGTCATGGGGAGTTATGGTAAAATGGGTGCAGCGATATTGTCCGCGAGAGCTGCCCTGCGCAGTGGCATTGGATTGCTGACTGTCCATGTGCCACGCATGGCCGACTCAATCCTTCAGATTGCCGTTCCTGAGGCAATGGTCTCTTCTGATCAGCATGACTTCAATTTTTCGCGCGTGCAGTCTCTGGAATCATATACAGCTATCGGATTAGGTTGTGGGCTTGGACAGTATGAAGGCATAGCCAAAGGGATTTCTTCGATATTCTCAGCTGCATCAGCCCCCCTTGTGATCGATGCAGACGGCTTGAATGCAATGGCGCGATATCCTGAGCTTATGGACAAACTACCTCCACATTCCATTCTCACACCGCATTTCAAGGAGTTCTCACGATTATTTGGTGCATCACAGAATCATTTTGAGAGACTTGAAAAACTGAAAGAGGCTGCAAAAAAACTTAAAGTCACTATTATATTAAAAGGAGCCCATACAGCGATTGGAACCGAAGACGGTAGAATTGTATTCAATCCTACCGGAAATCCGGGTATGGCGACTGCCGGCAGTGGCGATGTGCTGGCTGGCATCATCACAGGACTTCTTGCACAAGGACTGCAAGCTGAGCACGCAGCTTTGGCTGGCGTATATCTACACGGATTGGCAGGTGACCTGGCTGTTGTGAAAACAGGGAGTTCTGCCCTATTGGCCAGCGATATCATCGACTATATCGGTGAGGCCATCAAAAATATTCAAGGAGAATGAGAAAGATCGTCGTATTGACAGGTGCGGGCATGAGTGCCGAAAGTGGGATCAACACATTCAGAGGAGCAGGTGGCTTGTGGGAAGGACACGATGTGATGGAAGTCGCTTCGCCAGAGGGATGGGATGCCAATCGAGAGCTGGTTCTTGATTTTTATAATCAGCGAAGGAGACAGCTACTTGATGTGCGTCCCAATCCTGGTCATGTGGCCCTGAAGCTTTTGGAGGCAAAATTTGAGGTGCACATTGTGACTCAAAATGTGGATGACCTGCATGAACGTGCCGGCAGTGCAAATATCCTGCATCTGCATGGCGAATTGCTCAAAGCGAGAAGTACAGAGTACCCGGAGTTGACATATCACTGGCCAGGGGATCTAAATCCTGGTGACCTGTGTGACCGGGGAGCACAGCTTCGGCCAGATATCGTGTGGTTTGGGGAGGCTGTTCCGGCTTTGGAGCGAGCGGCAGTCCTCGTATACGATGCAGATATCGCCATTATCATCGGTACATCAATGCAAGTGTATCCGGCTGCCGGACTCATCGGATATGCACAACAAGACTGTGATGTCTACTACATAGACCCCCAGCCTTCTGTCAATCATGAACTCACAAACAGACCAGGTCTGACCATTATTCCTGAAAACGCGGGGACAGGCGTGCCTGAACTTGTTTCTAAACTGCTTGATGATGCATATACGAGAGGAAATTCTTAGAAAGCACTCCAAATCCCAGGCCGTTCTTGTTTCTGCGTACATAGGCAACGACCTAAAGCGCTTCGAAGAATTGGTAGACCTTTTTTTCGATGAAGATGTCCGTATCGTGCAACGTTCCGGCTGGATCATCAGCCATTGTGCTGATAACTATCCTGACATCGTTGTTCCTTATCTCGCCAGATTTATTGACTACGCTAAAAATAATCCGCCTCATGTTGCGGTAAAACGGAATGTGGTGCGCGTGATGCAGAAGTGTACAATACCTGAAGTTGTTGAAGGCTCCGCTTATGATCTTTGCTGGGCATTCTCCAATTCAACAAAAGAAGATATTGCAGTACGCGCATTTGCATTGAGAGTCCTTGCAAGGATCGCCGAAAAATATCCGGAATTGTGTGATGAGGTACTTTCAGTAGCCGACGGTTTTGCACTCAGTGAGTCGAAGGGATTACTGAGTTGTGGTCGTAATGTGGCTGCTCAGTTAGGCAAAATGAAAAAGCGTGGTAAGTGAAGAATCGCGCTAATTTGAAGTCTTATAACATCTCAGGCAGCGAATCGTTATAGCCTCAGGTCTATTTAGTCAAGAAACAAAGGGATATTTGGACTATCAAACTCTGATCAAGAAATGTCTGGCAGGCAATCCACAAGCACAGAAGGAAATGTTCGATCATTTTTCGGGCAAGATGTACTATGTGTGTCTGCGGTATGCATGTGATCAGGTTGAAGCACAAGACATGCTTCAAGAGGGATTTATCCGGTTGTTTGGAAATCTTGACTCATTCAAAGGAAAGGGTTCATTTGAAGGCTGGGCACGACGCATTTTCGTCCATACAGCCATCAAGTATTATCACCGCATGCGAAAGCACAATGGAAATGTAGCAATAGATCATGCCTACTCCCATAAAGTGGATGCTACCGCCCTGAGTGAACTTGGTGAGAGAGAACTACTCAGATTGGTTCAAAGCTTGCCGGACGGGTACCGCACCGTGTTTAATATGTATGCCATTGAGGGTTTCAGCCACAAAGAGATTGCTGAAAAACTCGGAATAAAGGAAAGTACTTCGCGCTCACAACTTGTAAAGGCGCGCAATATGTTACAAACTCAGGTCGCTGATCTGCAAAAAATACTGATATGAGAACGCATCCCCTGGATCGCGCATTTAAAAAAGGACTAAAGGGAAACTCGGCCGCAGTACCTGCCGGGACCTGGGAGGCAATTCAGGCGAATTTGCCTGCACCAAAGAATTCGGGAAGAGCTATTCCCTATTGGCTTATTGGTTCTGCTCTCGTCGTGGCAATCATCATGGCACTTGTGCTATGGCCTGACAGCAGTACACAGAATAATGAATCTACGCCTCCTGAAGGTTCAAATGTTCAACAGGCGCTTGCATTGACACCGGACTTGAATGAGACGAATGATTTAACGAAAGAGCAGGAAGCGACTGAAACTGCAAACGCTAACACTTCATCTGAAGAAAATGATCCTGAGGCCGAATCGATAACAACCAGCAACGAACTTGCAACTGCAAATTCAACATCAGTTAAATCATCGGGCCTCGCTGCTGTAGCATCCGAGGTAAGCCCGAGTATTCAAGCAGAGCCGACATATGATGTAGACAATAAGTCGTCGCAACAATCAAGTACTGCCGCCAATTTACCGGCAGATGCAGGAGATTTAGAGACAGGGGCTGACGTATTGGAGACCAATCCATTATCCGGTTTGGAGATGCATGATAATGAGAGCACTGAGCGGCATGATGGAATTGGAATTGCTCCGATCGATCCGCTCAATACTGGAGTTACCTATGAAACAGAGATCGGATTGAAAGTGACAGACTGCTACGCTTTTGATAAAAAATCTGCGGGGCGTTTCCTTTTGGAAGTTTATACTGGTCCTTCATTCTCGTTGAAAAACCTGAGTTCCAAGGGTGAAAATGTGGACGATTATATCAGTGCACGTGATTCTACTGAAAGCTCGCAATTGTCATGGCATGCGGGACTGAGAGTTGGATATGAACATTCATCCGGGTTGACAGGCCGTGCAGGTGTACATTATACGCTCGTAAACGAAGTGTTTAAGGACGTGTCACGGTATGAACGAATAATCATTGAAACAATTTTTGATTCTAATGGCAACCCGATTGGTTTTGACACCACATTGGAAACGGGAACACGCACCAAGCAAACACAAAACAGATATCACGCTATCGATATTCCACTACTCATTGGATATCGAATAGATAATGGAAACTGGGATCTCGGCATACAGGCAGGACCGGTTTTTAATATTGCATTCAATACCAAGGGCGATATGATCGATCCGGCAACAGGCCTTGTCGGATCATTTTCCGACGAGTCTGCCATGGATTACCACCCGGTTTTCAAGGACAAAATCGGCATGAGTATTTATGCCGGATTCTATGCCTCAAAGCGTATTGGAAATAACCTCTGGGCTTTTGTAGAGCCGCACTTTCAGTACCGATTGAAGAGTATCACACTCGACTCCTACCCTGTCGATCAGAAGCAAACTAATATTGGATTGTCCATTGGAGTGAGGCTTAAACTGTAGGACAAATAAAGAATTCAGGCACTTTACAATGCCTATTACATCTATTATTTATTGTTTATTAAATCATTTTTTATGAAACTGTTGAAAATTGGATTATTCCTGCTGTCGTTGGGGCTTTGGGGATGTGCAGATGACATTGACGAGTTTGTGCCGGATCTGGTTACAGATCCCGGAGGCAATGAACTTGTCGGTGATATTGGCAATTTTTTCGACGCGATTGACGAGAGTGAATTCACCGAAACTTTTAGCGGCTATGCTGATTGGGGATTCATGATTGTGACAAAGCATGAAACTATTATTGATATTCCCCCAGCTGGATTTATTAATCCGGTTACTGGCGCGAGTGTTACGGGCGTCATTGATGTGGATATTATTGAATTGCGCACTCCCGGTGAAATACTGCTGATGGGAATTCAGACCGAGAGCCATGGGAATTTACTACAATCCGGTGGAGAATTTCATTTAAGTGTGAGTCAGAATGGTCAAAAACTGGAATTAGAGCCTGGAAAACAGGTGCGATTTCGCGTAGTCGATTCCAACCCGAAAGATCGCATGGAACTGTGGTATACCACGGACACGCAAGTTGATCCGGTGACGGGTGAGATGGGCGAAACCTGGGACGATGCAGATGACGACCCAAGTACGTGGGATAATGTACGTGTCAGTGAATGGACCATACAGCTTGATTCTACCAATGGTGGCGGAGATATTCTAGATGGATTTGGTTACGATTGCTGGAGTGATAGTCTCAATTGGATCAATATTGATCTATTTATGGAATTGGCGGAAGATGAAATTACTGATGCCTGCGTGGCATTGCCTGACAGTTTTGGCAATACAAATTCTGTTGTATACCTGATTTTTGATGACTTCAATGGCATCATTCGGCTGCCAGGCAATCCAGACGAAATGTTGTTTTGCAATTACTACACAAACTATATCAAGGTCGGTGTACCCATTGGTGCTCCCGTAAAGTTCGTTGTTATCTCCGAGCTCGGCGAAGACTGTTATTATTTTGACCTTGTTGAAACTGTGATCGAGGTAGATCACCTTGAAAATATGGAACCGGTCAAGATGACATTTGAGGAAATAAAAGATATCATAATGGGGCTGTAGCTACTGGCCCCGCGAGCATCATTTTTTAAGATACCGAAGGCTATATTGGAGCTTGTTCAGCTAACATTCCGGCAAGATCTGCTGGAGAATAATTGACTGACTTCAATACCTTATTATCGGATTTGCGGTAGACGAGATATTCACCATCGCGTTCGACAATATAGCCTTCGGTATTCTTATTTTCCTGATAGTGCGTCAAAGTGGCCTCTGCCACCTCCCTCGTCTCACATACCTTGCTCATGTTTGAGCGCTGCACTTCCCCAAACAATCCTGCAAACCGTCTTCCCAGACCAAACTCGAGAATCGCACCCGAAAGGACGTATTGTATATCACACAAAGCATCTGCAACTTCCACGAGATCATTGTCATCAATCGCGGCCTTCAGCTCGTCAAGTTCTTCCTGAAGCAAATTGATCCGCAGGCGACATCTGTCTGCTGATGGGATGATCGGTTCCTGTAAAACCGGGAGATCGAATGTATTGTGAAATTTGGATACCCCGTTTAATGCTTCAGCCTCTTTCATATTTGTATTTTACATATTATTTTAAATGCGATGCGAAGATAGGATTTGCACGTGTCAATATGGGCTCCACAACAAGAAAGAATACATTCATGAAGGACAACGAAAGGTCATCAATTTCCAGAAGTAAATTTCTACGCGCATCTGCTATTGGTGCCGTCGGTGTCGGTCTTGCGCTCAATTCCTGTTCAAGAACCACAGATGAGAGTAATAGTGGTCCGGCAGTAAATACCGGAAAGAAGTTTCGTTGGAATATGGTAACGACATGGCCGCCCAACCTTCCTGTTTTAGCGGAGGGACTGAAGATGTTTGCCCAATGGGTCGACAATATGTCTGCAGGCCAGTTAAAAATCAAGGTCTACGGTGGTGGTGAGCTGATTCCCGCACTGGAGGCTTTTGATGCCGTTAGTAGCGGCACGGCAGAGATAGGGAGCGGTGCCTCATACTATTGGGCCGGAAAGGCTGCTGCTACCCAGTTTTTTGCCTCAATCCCCTTTGGGCTGAATGCACAACAGATGAATGCATGGCTCTACTGCGGAGGCGGGATCGAATTATGGGAAGAAGTCTATGCCCCTTTCAATGTGATCCCCATGCCGGGTGGCAATACCGGTGTGCAGATGGGTGGATGGTTTAATCGAAAAATAAACAGCATCCATGACCTCAAGGGTCTAAAGATGCGTATACCCGGACTCGGTGGCAAAGTACTTGTTCGTGCCGGTGGCACAGCTGTCTTGTCTGCAGGTAGTGAAATTTATACCAACCTGGAACGCGGAGTCATCGACGCGACAGAGTGGATAGGACCATATCACGATTACCTGATGGGGTTTCACCAGATAGCTGACTATTACTATTATCCGGGATGGCATGAACCAGGGACAACTCTCGAGATCTTTGTGAACAAACACAAATTCGAGCAATTACCAAAGCATTTGCAGGTGATCGTCAAAACGGCTGCTGCCCGTCTCAATATCTGGATGCTATCCGAGTTTGAAGCACAGAATGCAGAATACCTCCAAAAAATCAGGAATGAAGCTGATGTCGAGGTCCTGAGTTTTCCGGATGATGTCATTGCAGAGTTACGTACTATTTCGAAAGAGGTGATTGACGAGCTGGTTGAAGGTGATGCGATGAGTAGAAAGGTCTATGAAAGCCTGAGTTCTTTTCAGAAGAAGATAGGTGGATGGGCGGCTGTATCCGAAAAGAAGTTTTACAGTGCGTTGTGATTCTGAGAATCACATCTACTGGTTTTATGATCGATATCTGATGTATGATATCTGAAATATGATTTTTGATTATAAAAATGCCTCCTCGGAATTCAAAGATCAGACATCAGATATCATACATCATACATCTCCAAAGGAGTCCTTTGAACATACCTCTTCTGTATCACATTAAAAGCAGGACATAATGCACAGCCTGACACCTATTAGGTGATTACACACTCTGTCAATTGTCCCCTCTCTTTTCTCACGAAACAATAACACCTAAAACATAAACACAAGCTTCGGCACAAAAAGCACCAGTGCCAGAAAGAACAACTGAATGATCAAAAACGGCACTATCCCACGATAGATATGCGCAGTCGTAATCTGCGGCGGCGCCACTCCCTTCAGATAAAAAAGAGAAAACCCGAAAGGAGGAGATAGAAAAGAGGATTGAAGATTCAGCGCGAGCAGCACTCCTATCCAAACCAGATCCATGCCATAGTTCACAAATATTGGCGCGACAACGGGGACGATAATAAAGATGATCTCTATAAAGTCTATAAAGAAACCCGCAATGAAAACGACCAACATCACGATCAGGAGAAAGACAGTTGGAGACATTTGCGCAGCCTCAATAAGCTCAACGAGATAAGTATCTCCGCCAAGACCTCTGAAGACCAGGGCGAAGGTTGTGGCACCCAGCAAGATCAGAAACACCATGGTCGTCAGGTACGTCGTTCCGCGCATCACATCTTTGAGGATTTTCAGTGAGAATTTGCCTTGAGCGATCGTGAGGACAGTAGCACCGACGGCGCCCACGGCTGCGGCCTCAGTCGGAGAGGCAATACCCGCGAAAATCGAACCAAGAACCGCTACGATCAATGTGAGGGGAAGTAAGAATGCAATGATCATTTTTCGTATAAAATTGTCCGCTTTAAAGGCATCAATTTCCTCCTTGGGGATAGCAGGTGCGATTGTGGGATTGAGTTTGGCCGCAATGAGAATATAGATGATGTAAACACCCACGAGCAGGACACCGGGCAAGAGTGCAGCCTTAAACAACTCACCCACGCTCACATTCAAAACACTACCCAGGAGCACCAGGACTACTGACGGAGGAATTATCTGTCCGAGTGTTCCAGCAGATGCAACTGTCCCGGCAGCCAGCTCGGGCTTGTAGTTCCGTTTTAACATAGTCGGCAAGCTGATCAGGCCCATCGTGATTACAGTTGCACCCACGATACCTGTCGAAGCCGCCAATAAAGCTCCTACGATCATCACGGAAATGGCCAGCCCACCCTTCACCTTGCCAAATAGCATAGCCATGGTCTCCAACAGGCTTTCTGCCAACCCTGATTTTTCGAGCATGATACCCATGTAGACAAATAGCGGGACGGCCATGAGTACGTAATTGCTCATCACGCCCATGATCCTCGACGGAAGAAAATTGAAGAAACTTGGGCCCAGGGCGTAATAACCGACAATTGCAGAGATACCACCTAACGTGAATGCCACAGGATATCCAAACAGGATAAACAAGAAGATACAGAGGAAAAGTATGAGCGCAAGTACCTCCATCTACGCTTCCTTTTTTATAATGATCGCAATTGATTTCAGACAAAGCGAAAGTGCTTGTAGTAAAAGCAACGTAAATCCTACAGTAACCGAAAACTTGATCACATACCTCGCTGGTAAACCCCCTGGATCAGCCGAGATCTCTCTTACTGCAAAGGAATTGTCTGCATAATGGTACGATGTGTAAATCACGATCAGGCACCACGGAATTAGGAAGAGAATTGTCCCCACAAGGTTGACCCAGGCTTTTCTTCGTGGTGAAAAACGGGTATAGAAGACATCCACCCGAACGTGCTGATCTTCAGCGAGAGTAAAAGCGGCTCCGAGAATAAAAATCAGGGCAAATAAGTGCCACTCCAATTCGATCACCCATGCACTGGTAATTGAAAACAAATAACGGAGTACAACATCGACGAATATCAGTATCACAAGTGCAGTTGTGAGCCATTTGGCACGCTCACCTACCCACCTGCTTATCTGTTCAAGAATATTGGAGAATCTATCCACTTGCTTATCGTCGAAGTGTAAAATAGATAATCTCACAAAAAAGGGCGCATCAATCGACGCGCCCTCATTTATATTCTCAACCTAAATTATTAATCATTGGCCGGCAAGGCCTCAATCTTGTCCTTATATATATTGGATTTTTCAAGCTGATCTTTACGCGCATAGATTTCACGCAATGCGATCAATGTATTGCGATCTGTGCCGTTGATGGATTCAGCTTTGATAAAATATGGAAGTGCTGTATCGAACTGACTCATCATTTCCTCCTTCTTCAAATCATACTTTTTAGTGCCTTCTTTAGAATAATCCTCTGCGAGCAAATTTAATTCTTTAGCCAGTTGAGCTGCTTTGTTATACTCTACAGCTCCCATCATATACACTGCATCGAAGTACGTGTCATCCATCGCCAGTGCTTTAGAGAAATACATCTTGGCATCATCATAATACATATCGGCGGCTTCAAAATCCTCAGCGGCAATTGCTTCTTGATACATCTGGTCATACACATTCCCAAGTGTGGTAGGAATTGTGATATTGTCCGGCTCGCTCACCATTGCTGCTTTCAGTTTTCCGACCAATGATTCGAGGTCCCCTCTCGCAAGTGCGTCATTGATCTCGGCAAACATCAGACCTTTGTCCTCAGGGTATTTTGCCATGCCTTCCGACAGTATCACCGCTGCACCTTCGACATCTCCCTGCTGCTTCTTGATTTCGTACATCGCTGAATAAATATCCGGGCTGTCGTAATCGACCTTGTACAATCGGCCAAACTGCTTCTCAGCTTCCGGGTAGTTGGCATCGCTAAAAGCAGCGAGAGCTCCCCAATATATTTGTTGCTCAAAATCCTCTTGATTCTCGTAGATACTTGCCTCACCATTTGCCACGAGAAAGTCATTCCCGTCAATCAAGGCGGTGTAGGCGGCATATGAATCATGATAGTCTCCAGCACTCAGCATGATACTTGCCAGGTAACTGACATTGTTCAGAACTGCCGACAATCCCTTTAATGCATCGCGCTTTTCGAATCCTTTTTCTGCAAGAGTATAGGCTTTAGTAAAGCCCTGTACACATTTAGTTGGTGCCGCTCTATGCACGATTGGTGTGTCTTGTGATATCGCCAGTATACGTACTTCACTGTTGATCACTTCAGTGTATACCTCACCATAAGTCTGCCACGCCTTCACCGAACTGGCAAGTTCCGGGTCATTGATCGCCCCGTCTATCAGTTCCTGTGCCTCGTACAGTTTGTCTTTGTTTGCTTCAGGGTCAAGGCGGTAACTTCCAGCCGATCGAGCGGCTTTTTTCATATCCTTGGTAGCATCCTGAGCTACGACTGGCATCGCGATTAACAGTACCACGACGGCGATAATTAGTGATTTCATATTGATTAAGCTTTTATTCATACTTATAAGACGCAATGCAGCGCTAAATACACAATAGCATTCCGTTAAAACTCTTTAAGGAATCGTTAAATCTGGTCTTTACCCACTCCCCAAGTACAAATTTAAGATGTTTCATCCGAATTTGCATCAGATTCTCCGTCTGTATCCAAGTTTTTGCCACTATCATCCGTTGCATCTGTTTCAGCATCGGGATTCAAGTCCACATCGGGATTGATTGCTTCGTCACCCTCTGTCCCTATATCCTCATCCTCTTCATCGCCTCGGATCACAACTGTCACATCGGCTATAGAATCTTTTTTCTGCAAGTTAATCACGCGTACCCCTTGTGTCGCACGACCCATCACGCGAATATCACTCACGGGCATACGAATCACAATTCCCGATCGGTTGGTAATCATCAGATCATCTTCTTCCCTTACCGCTTTGAGAGCCACTAATGCACCCGTTTTATCTGTGATCTGGATTGTCTTCACGCCTTTACCACCGCGATTGGTCAATCTGTAATCTTCGACTTTGGATCGTTTTCCGGATCCAAATTCTGAAACTACCAGGATTGACGTCTCCTGATCTTCCGGATCAATGCACACCATACCGATGACACGATCATTTTCATCTTTCATTGCCATACCGCGCACACCAGCCGCGCTGCGACCCATAGAACGCACACGTGACTCTTCAAATCTTATGGCCAGACCGGACTTGTTTGCAAGGAATATTTGATTGTTCCCATTTGTCAGTCTCGCGTCCATCAATTGATCACCTTCGCGAATAGTAATTGCATTGATACCATTAGTCCTTGGCCTGGAAAATGCTTCGAGTGAAGTTTTCTTAATGACTCCACGCGTCGTCCCAAACATGATATAGTGACTATTGAGAAATTCGGTGTCACTGAGGTCTTTAACAACGATATACGCCTTTACGCTATCGTCTTTTGGTATCGCGATCAGATTTTGGATCACCCGACCCGATGCTGTCTTGGAAGTTTCAGGAATCTCATATACCCGTATCCAGTGACATCTGCCTTGTTGCGTAAATAATAACAGGTAATCGTGTGCATTCGCAACAAATATGTGCTCGATAAAGTCTGCGTCTCTCGTTTTGCTTCCCAAGGATCCACGTCCTCCCCTGCTCTGTGTTTTGTATTCGGCGCTCTTTGTGCGTTTGACGTAAGCGAGGTGTGAAATCGTCACAACGACTTCTTCATTCGGGATAAGATCTTCGATGCTTATTTCTCCTTCCGCAGCAACAATTTCTGTGCGACGCTCATCTCCATATTTCGCTTTGACCTCTCTGAGTTCATCTTTAATAATATCCCGTCTCATCTCCTCGCTCTCAAGAATTGAATTGAGGCTTGCGATGTGTTGGAGCAATTCCTCATATTCGGCACGTACCTTATCGATCTCAAGCCCTGTGAGTCTTTGCAAACGCATCTCAAGGATTGCTTTTGCCTGAACCTCACTTAGCTCAAACTCCTTCATCAATCCGGCCTGTGCCACATCGACAGTTTTACTGGCACGAATCAACTTGATGACCGCATCCAGGTTATCAAGTGCAATTAACAGACCTTCAAGAATGTGGGCTCTCGCCTTAGCTTTCCTCAGGTCAAATTCTGTCCGGCGCACAATGACTTCCAGTCGAAACTCAATAAAGGCAGCGATAATTTGCTTGATATTGAGAAGGAGTGGTCTGCCTTTCAGCAATGCCACATTATTCACTCCGTATGAAGACTGAAGAGCTGTATACTTAAACAACTTGCTCAATACAACACGGGCTATCGCATCCCTCTTCAACTCAATGACGAGGCGCAATCCGTCTCTGTCAGATTCGTCACGCACCTCTGAGATACCTGTTATCTTTTCAGAGTTGGCCAATTCCACAATCTTCATATGAAGTGTGGCCTTATTTACCTGATAAGGGATCTCTGAAAACACGATGACAGATCTACCTGATGGCAGGTCCTGTATTTCAGCCTTGCCTCTCAGGACGATTCTGCCCCGACCTGTTTCGAATGCCTCTTTTATTCCTGCAGTACCGTGGATGATCCCCCCCGTAGGAAAGTCAGGACCTTTGACCCACTCCATCAGTTCCGTGACGGTAATATCAGGATTGTCCACAGTTGCGATCACACCATTTACGACCTCTGTGACATTGTGAGGCAGCATATTGGTGGCCATTCCCACGGCAATACCTGATGCACCATTGATAAGCAGGATAGGTGCTCGTGTAGGCAGGACCGTTGGCTCTTCCAGACTATCGTCAAAATTGAGCCGGTAGTCTACAGTATCTTTTTTGATATCGGCCAGCATCTCATCAGAAATACGGGATAAACGAGCTTCGGTATACCGCATTGCTGCAGGACTGTCACCATCGATCGATCCTTTATTTCCCTGTATTTCGACCAGGGGGCTACGCAGCGACCAGGGCTGGCCCATCCGGATCATTGACTCATATACCGCACTGTCACCGTGTGGGTGATATTTACCCAATACTTCACCCACGACACGCGCACTTTTCTTGGTGGGTTTACTGTGGGTCAGACCTAGCTCATGCATTGCAAAAAGGATACGTCGATGCACAGGCTTTAGCCCATCGCGGACGTCGGGAAGTGCACGCGAAACAATCACCGACATCGAATAATCGATGTACGCTGATTTCATTTCTTCCTCTATATTTATCTCGACAATTCGCTGTTTGTCACTCATATAATTTCAGGTTTCTGAAAAGACGTGCAAAAATACGATTTTCAGACGATTTTACATTCAACTATTCCATATTTGTTTGCGTAAAATGGTCCTTGATATGGTCTCTTTTCGTGATTCATAAGACGCTGATTTGATGCGTATTATTTAAGATCAAATAGTCTATCTTTGCCGCCGAAATCACGACCGTGTCCAGCGAGGTAAAACCATATAGCAAGGAAGAGGATTCCAAGAAGGAGCAAGTGCGTCGCATGTTTGACCGCATTGCTCCGCATTATGACAGTCTCAACATGTTTTTGTCTGCTGGAATGGACAAGAGATGGCGCAAAACTGCAATTGGGATGCTGGATGTGCCAAAGGAGGCCCTAGTGCTGGATGTGGCAACCGGGACAGGCGATTTGGCATTCGAAATTGCCAGACAATTTGAAGATGCACAAGTCACCGGTCTCGATCTCGCAGAAAACATGCTCGTGATGGCACGTAAAAAATCTGCAAAAAGAGGATTGAGCAGCAGAGTACACTTTACACTTGGGGATTCTGAGGATCTACCTTTTGAAGATCACAGCTTTCACAGCGTTTCGGTTGCTTTCGGAGTGAGGAATTTTGGCGACTTGCCCAGAGGAATGCGTGAAATTTTCAGGGTGCTGAAACCCGGAGGGAGATTGGTGGTTCTGGAATTTACGAAACCGCGTACATTTCCATTCAAGCAATTGTTTCAGTTTTATTTCAAACATATTCTTCCGTTTGTCGGGAGTTTTGGCTCTGGGGATAAACGCGCGTACCATTACTTATACGAGTCTGTGCAAGCTTTTCCCGATTATGATCGTTTTACTGCAGTATTATCAACGAATGGCTTTAAAAATGCCGGTTTCAAGGTTTTGAGTTTAGGAATATGTGCGATATACACTGCAGAAAAATAATACTGACGGCTCTGATGGTTTGTATTGTCCTCATCGGACAAGCACAAATTGATCATACAGGCAACCATAATTTTCGCTCATTTCAGCAGAAAGCGATCTATTTTGGTATTACCCTGGGATTCAATTCATCGAATTTTCAAATCCATCATTCAAAGAATTTTATCCTCAACGATACCTTTGCTGTTGCTGAAGCCAAGCCCGGACCCGGATTTAATGTTTCTCTGGTTGCGAACATGAAAATGGGAGAAAACTTTGATTTCAGGTTTTTACCCGGATTCTCATTTGCAGAGCGGAGTATCGTGTTTAATGAAAACAACATCGATAAGACACTATCCACCACGACGATCGAATCGGTATTTATTCAGCTGCCTTTTCACGTCCGGTATAAATCAGCGCCTTATAAAGACAAACGGGTTTTTGCCATTGCAGGAATAAAGTACACGTATGATGTGGCTAGTAACTCTCGCGTACGCAAAGAAAAATCTCAAAATCTCATTAAAATTAGCCCCCATGACTTTGCCTTTGAGATCGGTGCAGGTATCCAGTTTTTCCTGCCTCTGTTTATCTTTTCTCCTGAGATCAAGTTCTCACAGGGCCTGAGCAATATCCTGATATATAATGGTGCGCTCGAAAGATCAAAAGTTCTTGAAACATTAAACTCCAGAACGTTTACGATCTCGTTGCACTTTGAGGGTTAAGCCAGTTTGACTCTGAATCGGGAATGCCAGATTGCCACGTGCGCAATTCTTGTCTACTTGTCCGATGATATAATACCACTAGTACATTTTCTGTACTAAGCTCGACAAGTCTGGAAACAATACACTCAAGGCATTTTGCATTGCCGAATAATGCAGCGGAATATCTTTGACCGCTGATCCAAAATCAGACGGAAATTGAGTCCTCCTATCCATTCTGTCAAGAACGTATTGCATCCCCTCAAGACTTGCATATTGCTTTAGCCAACGATGGTGTACCATACTCCCGAGCCTCTTGTGCAATTGGGCCGGAATCACGTCAAGGTGAGAATTGATCGTGTGATAAACCCAATCTTCGAAGACCTCATAGCTGACAGAGCTGTACGCCTGCCAGTTGATGACCAGTACACGATCGAGCAAGATGTCTGCAACCACAGGGGCATATTTGCGGTGTTGTGGCCGCAAGAGCTTCACTACTTCACGCATGGAGGCATGATTATCTGTATGATGATCAATGGCTCTGTGAATCTGCACCCCCTTACGCATCTCCTGAGGTAAAAGTGCGACCTCTTTGTTGGAGAGCATATCCCCCATCAGGTTTCCAATGCTGATGTCTTCCTGAGGGTATGTGAGTAACAAATGTGCGACGTAGTTCACGATCTAAATTTACGCTGATATCACATGCAAGGTGTAATTTGAAAATAATTGAATTATAATTCTCCCGATGCGTCTATCTTTGCGCGCTGAAAAAATAAATATCATGGCTCTTAAGTGTGGAATTGTCGGATTACCCAACGTTGGAAAATCAACATTGTTTAATGCCCTGACGAATGCAAAGGCCCTTGCGGCCAACTACCCGTTTGCAACAAAGGAACCCAATATCGGTATGATTACGGTTCCTGATGCCCGTTTGGAAAAATTGGCAGAATTGACGCAATCAGAAAAATTGGTTCCGACGACGGTCGAGATTCTCGACATCGCTGGTCTGATCAAGGGAGCGAGCAAAGGAGAAGGTCTTGGCAACCAGTTTTTGGGCAATATCCGAGAGGTCGATGCCATCCTGCATGTAGTGCGTTGTTTTGATGACGATAATGTCGTACATGTCGATGGCAGTGTGGATCCCGTCAGAGACAAGGAAATTGTTGATACGGAGCTCATTCTGAAAGATATAGAGACGGTCGAAAAAATTCTTGATAAAGCAAGAAAGCAGGCTAAAACGGGTAAAAAGGAAGAACTGGCACAGCTGGAGTTTATCCAAAATCTGCTGGCACACCTTGAGGGCGATGTGCCCGCTAGAGCATTTGAGGTGCCGGAAGCGATGGAAGAATTGTACCGCGACATGTACTTGCTGACTCAAAAACCCATCATATACGTGTGCAATGTGGACGAGGAGGCAGTTCTTGACGGCAATCAGTACGTCAATGTCTTTACAGAGAGTGTAAGTCGTGAAAACTCGGAAATACTCCTCATCAGTGCAGGTATCGAAGCGGATATTGCAGAACTGGATACAGTCGAGGAGCGTCTCGAATTTGTAGAGGAAATGGGACTTGACGAGCCTGGTGTAAACCGGTTGATTCGCTCAAGCTACAAATTACTCAACCTGATTACTTACTTCACCGCGGGTCCAAAGGAAGCTCGCGCCTGGACGATCAGGGAAGGGACAAAGGCCCCTGGGGCTGCAGGTGAGATTCACACAGACTTTGAACACGGGTTTATTCGAGCCGAGGTTATTTCCTACAATACCTTTATCGAATATGGCTCAGAGAGCGCTGTGAAAGAAGCTGGCAAGATGGCTGTTGAGGGCAAGGAATATGTTGTGAAGGACGGCGACGTCATGCATTTCAGATTCAATGTCTAGATGATGTTCCGTCACGTGATGCGTCTTCAGGACGCATGTGTTGGACGACAGAGACGGCACTTTGCGCAAATCAATTTTGCATTGTCATGTGCAAAATGGTAGTTTGCATGACATGGCAAAACAGCCTCTTTCCTATTTTTTAATACGACTCCTGAGTTTTCTGGGGGTTTTGCTTATTGTTTCAGGTCTCACATCTGAGAATGGAGATCCGAAAACACCCTCGGTTGACAACAAGATCCGAGGTGTTTGCTGGGTCGGTGGAGATTCCATCTCAACACATAATTTTGACGATCTGGTTGCGAATAATGTACAGTGGATTTCGCAGACACCTTTTGGTTTACAAACACATTACAATACGCCTGAACTGCATTTTGCAAGTAGTGGATGGTATTGGGGTGAACGTGATATCGGAATCGAACACACGGCCCGACTCGCACGTGAAAGAGGATTGAAATCCATATTAAAACCCCATATATGGTTGAGACGCTCCGGTGGCAAATGGCGTGGTGACATCGAGATGGAAAGTGCAGAAGATTGGGATCGTTGGTTTGAAAATTACAGCAAATTCATACTTCACTATGCGAACATTGCACGTGAGAGTAATATTGAAATGCTCTGTATTGGTACTGAATTGCTCCATCCGGCAGTAGAGTTTCCTGACAAGTGGCGGACATTGATTAAGGAAATCCGAAAAGTCTATCCGGGGAAGTTGACGTATGCCGCAAATTTCTACCTCGAATATGAAGCGATCACATGGTGGGATGCTGTCGACTACATTGGAATCCAGGCATATTTCCCGTTAGCAGAAGATCATGCACCCCAGCTCGAGCAAATCAAACTGGGCTGGAAGCCACATATCGAGGAGATGAAGAAAGTGTCCCAAAAGTTCGGGAGGCCAGTCATCCTGACTGAAGTCGGTTATCGCAATGACGTAAAAGCTGCTTCGGAACCCTGGCTATGGCCAAGCCAGATAGATAACAACACGATAGAAGTAAGTGATGATATGCAGGCTGATTGTTACCGTGCCCTGTTCGAGTCTTGCTGGGATGAAGATTGGCTGGCTGGTGTTTTCATATGGAAGTGGTTTCACAGCACGTGGAAGTACCCTGATTACAGTACTTATCAGGCGTATCGTAAAAAGAGGATTGACTCCCTGGTGGCAGTAGGTAAAATATCGCATCACCGCGCAAGTAGAAAAGTCTTTTTTTCGCCGCAGGGGAGAGAAGCGGAGAGAGTGATGAAAGAGTATTTTGGAAAGTAGATTTATACCCCGTGATAGGTAACCTCCTTAACCGCCGTTATCACTTTTTCAACAGATGGCAAGTACTCCTCTACTAATGTCGGTGCATATCCAAGCGAGACATCTGCAGCGTTGAGCCGTACGATAGGTGCATCGAGATAGTCAAAAGCGTGTTTTTGAATCTGATAAGTGATCTCGGAAGAAACGCCCGCAAACGGCCATGATTCGTCAACGATAATGATGCGATTTGTTTTCTTTACGGATTGGACCAAAGTGTCAATGTCAAGTGGTTTTATCGTACGCAGATCGATCACCTCTGCGGATATACCTTCCTTTTCAAGTTCAGTGGCAGCTTTCTTGATGACTTCCACCATTTTATTGAATGAGACGAGTGTGACGTCTGTACCTTCCCTTCGTATTGCGGCCTTGCCAATTGGCGTGAGGTAATCCTCTTTGGGAACATCTCCCTTGAGTCCATAATATGATTCTGACTCCATAAAGCACACAGGATCGTTATCTCTAATCGCTGACTTCAAGAGCCCTTTGGAATCTTTTGGGTCGATACAGGAAATCACTTTGAGGCCAGGCGTATTCGCCATCCAGCTCTCGAATGTCTGAGAGTGCTGCTGCCCCAATTGACCAGCTGCGCCAGATGGCCCTCTAAATACGATCGGGCATGAAAACTGACCGGCCGATTGCGAAAGCGTCTTTGCGGCGTTATTCACGATCTGATCGAATGCCAGCACTGCAAAATTCCAGGTCATAAATTCAATAATCGGTTTGAGGCCGTTCATGGCAGCTCCAACCCCGATTCCGGCAAACCCCAATTCAGTGATGGGCGTATCGATGACACGTCTTGGGCCAAACTCATCGAGCATCCCCCGGCTCACTTTGTACGCCCCGTTGTACTGGGCAACCTCCTCTCCCATCAGGAAAACACGCTCGTCCAGCCGCATCTCTTCACTCATCGCCTCATTCAGCGCGTCACGCAATGTGATTATTCTGCTCATCCTCTGTATATATTTGTGCCACAAATATAAGAGTTAAGGAGTTTAGGAGTGGAGGGGTTTAGGAATTAATAGCGCCGTCCTTTTAATCGGTTTTGTACATCTGCTGTACGTCAAAATCCCCAAATCGTCCGGAGCTCATCCACAAATGTATGCCGGTGTATGGTGTGGAAATGGCTTTGACAAGATCCTCGATAGATGTAAAGACCTCTACGTCACCGCCGAATGCATCACATATTTCCTCTTTGGACACGGGGGGTAATTTTTTGATTTCCAGGGTGTGTGGACTGTAGTAAACAAAACGATGATCGGCACTGTCCAGAGCCCCTTTGTACTGCGGGATAAAATCTTTGTTCAGTGAGCTGAAGGTGTGCAGCTCTACGATTGCTGTGACGGTCTCTTTCTGAAATCTCTCCCTGATTGCTCTGACAGTCGCCCGTACTTTTGACGGAGCATGTGCGAAATCTCTGAAAACGGTAAGTGAGTCGGATGCATGTATTTCCTGAAGACGCATGGAGGCGCCTTTAAATGTTTTCATGGCTTTAAAAAAATCATGGTCTTTGATTCCCAATTCGCTGCAGATCAGGCGGGCTGCTTGCATATTCTCAAAATTGTGTGAGCCGAATATTTGCATCACATATGAGCCACCTTCGTTGTCGGATACGACTGCACCGTAATGTGTATAAGAGTGAGGAACGGCTTTATAACCCTTCAGATTCAGCCTTTTGCTATGCTTGCTGGCTAGGGTCTTGAGCTCTTTGTCCTTCTCGTAGTAAAAACACACAGCATCATCAGGCAAGCTGTCCAGATACTGATCAAACTGACTGATGTAATTCTCCAGGGTTGGAAATACATTCATATGATCCCACGCCACTCCGGTGATCGCAGTGATATGTGGCTTGTAGTGAAAAAACTTTGGACGACGGTCGATCGGTGAGCTGAGATATTCATCCCCTTCAATGACGATGACAGGGGCATCGCTCAGATGTACCATCAGTTCGAAATCCGGCAACTGAGCTCCGACCAGATAATCAAAATCCCTTTTCGCGTTCCTGAGCACATGCATGATCATACTTGTCGTGGAAGTCTTACCGTGGCTCCCCGCTATTACGACGCGCTTCTTATCTGAGGACTGCTCGCTTACAAATTCGGGAAAGGAATAGACCCGGATGTCCAATTCGATGGCCCTGGCTAGCTCCGGATTGTCTTGCCTGGCGTGCATACCGAGTATCACCGCATCGATATCATTACTAATCCGATCAGGGTCCCAACCCATCTCAGATGGTAATATCCCACCCTTTTCCAGTCTGGATCGTGCGGGGTCATAGATTTCATCATCTGAGCCTGTCACTTCATGACCGGCGTACTTCAGGGCAAGTGCAAGATTGTGCATAATGCTACCGCCAACAGCTATAAAATGTACACGCATAGATCTCCCGGAAGACGGGTTTTTATGTTTCTCAATTACGTCAAAATATTCAGAATATTCTGGCTTGAAGATAATATGTCATATGATGTAAGCGTTGGATGATCGCGGTTATGAATGAAATTTGTACTTTTACACCGCCTTACAAAGGAATCACAACATGAAAAAACCATCATTTCGCATCGCTGTTCTCGCAGTTTTATTGGCCATGGCTACACTCTCGATGAGCTCTTGTCATAAAGGATACGGATGTCCTTCTGACTTCTCAATCAATGTTCAGTTGCCTTTTGGGCACTAATTGACTGTTTTCACATTGCTGTACTATTTTTATTTCCACTGACGGTTTTAGTGTAGATCAAATACAGAGACTGTTATCTTGTCATCCAAGATAGTCTATGCACAATCATCTTGAAATAGTACTTACACGTGATGGATCCCAAACCATTCTTGACAATACACGAGAAACCACATATCACAGTATCAACGGAGCCGTCACTGAAAGCAGGCATGTGTTCATAGAGGCAGGCTTCAAATATCTTGCAGCCCAAGGTAAATCTCGTTTAAAAATCCTGGAAATTGGATTCGGTACCGGACTGAATGCGTTCCTCACCTATCTTGAAACACAAAAATATCACCTCGATGTCGAGTATTTGGGAATTGAAGCAAATCCGCTTCCCGATACAATGATCGAACAGTTGGTATATTCTGAATATCTACAAGCTGCGTCGACACAAAATGTGTTTCGTCATTTGCACGCAGCATCGGGCTTGACTGAAGCCCATTTTTCTCTAAAGGTCCTTAATGATAATGTTGAAGACCTCACCCTGCCGTCGGGCAACGACCTGATCTACTATGATGCTTTCGGGCCGAGAGATCAAAGTGAATTGTGGACTTTGGAGTTGCTCTCCAGGATCGTGGGTACAATGACACCCGGTGGCGTTCTGGTTACTTATTGTGCACAGGGACAATTCAAGAGAAACCTGAAACAGCTGGGTTGCGATGTCGAGTCACTTCCAGGTCCGCCCGGTAAACGAGAGATGGTGAGAGCTACTTTAAGGAAGCCAAATGATGCATAATCTGATATCCCGCTATTTTCATAGTTTTGAATCTTTCATTTTTAACTATTCTCGCACTTTATGAAAAAAATGTCACTTCACTGGAAAATCCTCATTGGCATGGGCCTGGGCGTGCTATTCGGAGCTCTCGCCGCAAATTTTGGTTTCAAACAGTTGACAGTCGACTGGATCAAGCCCTTTGGGACTATTTTTATAAATGCACTAAAACTGATTGCTGTTCCACTCATCGTTGCGTCACTGATCAAAGGGATATCTGACCTCAAGGATATTTCACAGTTGTCGAGAATGGGTGGTCGTACAATTGGTGTCTACCTGCTCACGACTGTATTGGCCGTCATGCTGGGCCTTGCTATCGTTAATATTGTCAAACCGGGCGCTTCGGTAAACGAAGAAACGCGCGAGGCATTACTCAGCGGATACGCCGATGATGCCACTGCAAAGATCGAGATGGCTCAGCAGCAGAGTCAACAGGGACCACTCCAGCCGCTTGTCGACCTTGTGCCCGGGAATATTTTTCACGCACTGGCTGACAATGGCAATATGCTTCAGGTCATCTTCTTCGTCATCTTTTTTGCCATCGGGATTATTCTCGTCAAACCTGAAAAATCTAAACCTGTAAAGAGGTTTTTTGATGGCTTTAATGAAGTAGTTCTGAAGATGATTGACCTCATCATGATCACAGCACCGTACGGTGTGTTTGCCCTGATGGCAGCTCTTGTGGTCGAAGCACCAACACTGGATCTATTTCAGGCCTTATTGTGGTATGCACTGAGCGTATTGCTTGGGCTCGGAATTCTCATTTTGGTGTTTTACCCTTTGTTGGCCAGACTTGTCACAGGGATTAAGTGGATTGATTTTTTCAAAGGGATCAGCCCTGCCCAGCTCGTTGCGTTCTCCACGAGCAGTAGTGCCGCAACTCTGCCTGTGACCATGGAAAGAGTGTCAGAGCACATGGGTGTAGATGAAGAAGTAACCAGTTTTGTGCTGCCAATTGGAGCAACAGTGAACATGGACGGAACGAGCCTTTACCAGGGAATTGCCGCCGTGTTTATTGCGCAGACTTTTGGGATAGACCTGACAATCATGGATCAGCTGGCCATTGTCGTGACAGCGACTCTGGCCTCGATAGGCGCCGCAGCAGTTCCCAGCGCCGGCATGATCATGCTCGTGATCGTATTGGGGACAGTTGGTATACCGGAAGCAGGACTCGCCCTTATTTTTGCCATCGACCGTCCGTTGGATATGGTCAGAACGATTTGCAATGTCACCGGTGACGCCACCGTGGCACTCATTGTGGGAAAGAGCCTCAACAAGATCGGCCCCCCACATGTCAAAGAATGGGATGATAATTACGAGCCTCCGCAAACCTAAATTTAATGTGAATTATGTCTGAACAAATCATACTTGGGATTGGATCGAGAGTCGATCACCCTGCATTTGGTCAGGGGGTTGTCATACGCCTCCACCCTATCGCCTACGACGTCTGTTTTATCACTTTTGGAATAAAAACTGTTCCCAAAAATTATTCTGATTGGGAAATCATAGATGATATTGAACCCGAGGACGATGTGACATTTTCAAACGCTGAGAAGTCGCTAATCAAGATTTTAAAGCACTGGAGTGATATTTCAGAAAGTATTCCATTGGGTGATAAGTGGGTTGGTGGCACAATGATTTTGCGTTCGGCTGATGATGCACTTCAGGATAAAGAAATTCCGATTGACATATTTTTTCATAAAATTGTCATGGTGCGTGATCGCATTCGGGTGATGGAACAACGTGTGAATAGCAGCAAGAATCTCAGTGACGAAGAGAAGGTGAATCTTCAGCAATATCTGACAAGGATATATGGCAGTCTGACCACTTTTAATGTCCTGTTTAAATATAAAGATCATCATTTTAAAGGTGAAAAAACATAGATGTTGAAGAGCATTTTTCGCAGGGAAGACAGTTTTATTTACGTTGTTTCAATGGTGTTGCTCACCGTTGTCTCCAGCTTGTCAGGCTGTATTGAAACTCCGAATAAATTCAGTGGAATTCCTCCCGGTATGTGGCGTGCAACATTAAACCTTGCCGGGCAAGATCTTGGACAGGAGGCATTTGATGAGAAGAATAACGGTATGCTCCCCTTTAATTTTGAGGTCATTTACGATACGGCTGATTCCTTTCATATCGAACTTGTAAATGGAGAGGAAAGGCTTTTGGTGGATGAAATCTACTTTGGGCGTGATCGCAGTATCAGCAAGGATACAATCCGCATTGTATTTCCAGTATATGGGTCCTATATCATAGCGCGTTATGAAGAGGATGCCATCGAGGGTGATTACTATGTCCCGGTCAGAGGTCAAGATTATAAGATTCCTTTTCGGGCGAGACACGGCAAGACTGAGCGCTTTACCATGATAGACCCGCCAGTCACAGATATCAGTGGAGAATGGGCATCGCAGTTTGAAGTGCAATCGCCAAATCCATATCCCGCTATTGGAAAATTTGTCCAGGAAGAAAATGGCAGGGTCACAGGCACATTCAGGACAGAGACTGGTGACTATCGGTATCTCGAAGGAAAAATGTCAGGAGATCGACTGTATCTGTCGGTTTTTGATGGTGCCCATGCATTTATATTTGAAGCAAAGTACTTTGATGATGGCACATTGAGTGGGGTGTTTCGATCCGGGAATCATCATAAAACATATTGGACGGCTAGTCGTGATTCTACATTCGAATTGAAAAGCCCCTACGAACTGACATACTTGAAAGAGGGATATGAAACGTTTGAATTTGCATTCCCAAACCTTGACGGTGAAATCGTGACTTTAAGTGATCCACAATATGTGGGCAAGCCTAAAATCATACAGATATTTGGCACATGGTGTCCAAACTGCAGGGAAGAAACAGGCTTTTTAATGGACTACAGAAAGAATAATCCCGATAAGGATTTTGAGATAATTGCTCTGGCATTTGAGAGAAATACAAGCAAGGAAAAAGCGATTTCAGCAATAAGGCGCTACATAGATTATTTTGATATTGATTATGAAATACTCTATGCCGGCACAAATGACAAAGCGGCAGCCAGCGAGAAATTACCGATGCTCAATCGCATCATTTCCTATCCGACGTTACTTTTTCTCGACCGCGAAAATCGTGTCGTTAAAATCCATACCGGATATAACGGAACTGCCACCGACAAGTATGATGCATTTGTCAAAGAGTTTGAGCGTGATCTGGATGCGATCATCAATGGCTAATCTTCGGTTTCCAAAAACATGGCCTTAATCTCAACGGCATCTTTCACCTCCATTCGTCCTGCCAGCATCAACCGTAACTCACGGCGGCGTGCGGCTCCATCACAAAGCTTGATCTCTTGCTCTGTTTCCGGCTTGACCTTGGGAACTGTTTTTGGCTTATGCGTATATGGATCAAGTGCTACAAAAGTCATGTACGCATGATTAGAGACGTGCATGTCGCCCTGTGTGACATTTCCTGTGGCAACCTTGATAAAAATTTCAATCGAAGTATTAAAGGCACAAGTGACACTGGCTGTAATCGTGAGCACATTGCCAAGGTGGATAGGTCGTCTGAATGAAACATGGTCGACCGAAGCCGTTACAGCATGCGCTTCACAATGTCGCGCTGCGCAAATGCCCGCAGCGATATCCATCCAGCGCATCAGGTTGCCCCCCATCAGGTCGCCAAGTGGATTCGTATCGTTGGGCATGACAAGTTCTGTCATGACTGTACGTGAAGAAGCAACAGTTTTACTATTCATTATTCAGTTTTTTAAATCAATTCGTGTAGTCAAAATCAAAAACTTCCGCGAAGATATCTTTAAGTCTGCTCTTCACCTCGGCTATTGAAACCTCGCGGCCCAATTCGATCTGAAGCGTGGTAACAGATGTATTCGGTGCATCAATCCCACAAGGCACAATGTGAGAAAAGTAACTCAGATCAGTATTTACATTCAGCGCAAATCCATGCATTGTCACCCATCTACTCAAATGCACGCCTATCGCGCAGATCTTTCGCCATTCGACATTGTCATCGGACAACCATACACCCGTGTATTCTTTAATCCTGTGGCCCTCAATATCGTAGCTCGCCAAGAGTCTGATGACCACTTCCTCCAGAGCGCGTACGTACTTGTGCACATCTGTAAAAAACCTATCGAGATCGAATATCGGATACCCCACTACCTGACCCGGCCCGTGAAACGTGATATCTCCTCCCCTGTTGATCTTGTAATACTTCGCATCGATAGCTTCCAATCCTGCTTTATCTATCATCAAATGATTCTCAGAACCGCTCCTGCCCAGCGTATACACTGCCGGATGTTCGCAAAAGAGCAATTGATGCGGGATGACCCCGATGCCGTCTTCAGAGGATCGCTTTGAAGTAATTAACTCCTTATTCAGGACAGTCTGTAAATCCCACGCCTCCTGGTAGTCTACCCGGCCTATATCCTTAAATATTACAAGCTGTTTTGCCATTATTACTTTTCTCCAAAGCTTTGCTTGAGCGGGTGTAAATGTACATTCCTTCAAAGTCAAAATCTTCTTTCTTGTTGCATATCATACATTCTTGTCGATACAAGCAGCCTTGCCGCGGGAGAATCAAAATTATTCTAAATAAAGTAGAACGGCATGTGTGTCAACAATTTATAAATGTGTTATATTCGTAATATAATCGTTGTTCATGAGATTACTTGTACTTGCGTTTTTATGTGTTCCATTCATGGTCATTGGCCAGATAGCCACTGAGTCTGATGTACATGATGCAATGGACATCTCAATTGCATCTATTGAAGGTCACAGGGTATTGACGGCTGATATCCGTGGAGTCGAAGTGGATTTTGGTTTGCAAAACAGGCCTGCCACCGTCAAGGTACACCCCAACCCTTCCAGCAGCGACCTGTATGTCACTCTTTCCGGAAGTGGTACAACTGGCAAAGTGATCGTTTACGATATACTGGGCAATATTCTCGTCGAAGGAGAATCCTTTCGACTCTCTGGTGGATCAAACACCTGGTCTCACAACGTCAGCGGTTGGCACACAGGCACGTATGTTGTGCGTGTTTTGCAAGATGATGCAGTCGTCAAATCACTCCGATTCATTAAAAACTGAACGCGCCTTTCCCTTTTTTGAATTTCACATCCATACTGCACTCCAATCTTTGATTCCTGATTACATTTGTGCTCAAGTCAGGTTGACACAAAATCAGAGTCATGATCATCAGATATCTAGGTCACGCAAGTCTGCAAATACGAACGAAGGATGTCACCATTCTCGTCGATCCTTTTATTTCGCCTAATCCACAGGCTAGTCATATCGATATCAATACCCTTGATGCAGATGTGATACTGATTACGCATGGTCATGCAGATCATGTCGCCGACGTGAAGGCCATCGCCGATCGAACCGGAGCGACCATCGTCTCGAACTTCGAGATCGTCGAGTGGTTTGGTAAACAGGGCGTAGAAGGTCATCCTATGAATCATGGTGGTCAAAAGGAATTTGAATGGGGCACTGTGAAGTATGTCAACGCGGTGCACAGCAGCACTCTCCCTGACGGTACGGGTGGCGGAAACCCCGGCGGATTCGTATTGTGGAATGACGAAGGATGTGTGTATATCGCAGGCGATACAGCGCTTACAATGGACATGCAACTTATCCCTTTCTCCTGCCCTGCCGTGGACCTCGCGGTGTTGCCAATCGGTGATAACTTTACAATGGGTTATGCAGATGCTGAAATCGCTTCTGATTTTGTCAAATGCGATAGAGTATTAGGATGTCATTTTGATACATTCCCATATATTGAAATCGATCATGATGATGCCAAAGATTTGTTCTCTCAGAATAACAAGGAACTCATTCTTCTGGAAATAGGAAAAGAAATTGAAGTCTGATTGAAATGGGAAAAGTTGTAGCCATAGCGAATCAAAAAGGGGGTGTCGGAAAAACGACAACAGCCATCAATCTCGGTGCAAGTCTGGCAATTCTGGAGAAGCGCGTACTGCTGATCGATGCAGACCCACAGGCAAATTGTAGTTCAGGCCTTGGCATAGATGTACATCATCTCGAAAACAGCATTTACAGTTGTATGATTTCCGGTCTGGATCCGAGCAAAGCTATTCACTCCACAGACACACCAAACCTCGACATCATTCCATCTCACATCGATCTGGTTGGTGCAGAAATTGAAATTGTGAGCCGATTGAGGCGCGAGTATATCTTAAAAGGAGTGATTGACAAGGTCAAAGATGACTACGACTATATCATCATCGATTGTATGCCTTCCCTGGGACTATTGACGCTCAATGCGCTCACTGCGGCAGATTCAGTGCTTATTCCGTTGCAAACAGAAATTTTTGCACTGGAGGGGCTTAGCAAGCTAAAGAACACCATAAGATTGGTACAGGAACAACTCAATCCCGACCTGAAGATTGAGGGAGTGGTCTTGTCGATGTTTGATCGCCGTCTGAGGCTGGGTAAAATTGTGGTTAAAGAGGTGCAGGACAATTCGAAGGACTATGTCTTCGACACGATCATACACAGGAATTCGAAGATCAGCGAAGCGCCCAATATGCAGGTGCCGGTGCTATTATATGCGATTACAAGCAAAGGGAGCAGGAATTTTTTGAAACTTGCCAAGGAATTTTTGTCGAGAAATGAGGAAGGATCTGTTGTGAGCAATGACAATAAATCGGAGGCGGTAGAAAAATAGCGGAACTGAAACCATGAAGAAAGAAAGCAATAAGAAACAATTAGGGAAAGGTATCAGGGCATTATTAACCAGCATGGATGCCGAGCAGGAAGTCGACCGTAAAACCCTGTCAAAAGAATTGAGCAAACATGTGGCCTTGATTCCGCTTGAGTGGATTGAGGCAAACCCATTCCAACCGAGAAAAGACTTTGAGAGCGAGGCGATCGAAAGCCTGGCGCAATCAATCAGGACGCATGGCATCATACAGCCATTGACACTGCGGCGGCTAAGTGAGAATAGTTACCAGATCATAGCGGGTGAGCGACGCTTCAGGGCCTCAAAAATTGCGGGACTTGAGTCTGTTCCGGCATATATCCGTGTTGCGGACGATCAACTTCTTCTTGAGATGGCTCTTGTAGAGAATATTCAGAGGGAGGATTTGAATGCGCTCGAAGTTTCCATCTCTATGAATCGCCTGATTGTAGAGTGCAATCTGACGCATGAACAATTGTCTTCGCGTCTGGGAAAAAACCGGAGCACTGTAACGAATTATCTGCGACTGCTCAAACTACCTCCTGAAATTCAACAGGCAGTGCGGGTAAAAGAGATATCGATGGGCCATGCCAGAGCATTGGCTGGTATCACGGATTTGGTTGAACAGCTACACATCTTTAAAAAATTGCGGGCTGATGACTTGTCTGTGCGGAGTCTCGAGGAGCTCATACGCAAACGTGAATCCGGTGCATCTACGGGCCATAAGCCTGCTGGCAAGACGACAATCAACCCCGAGATCCGGCGTATACAAGACGAATTGTCTGGATTTTTTGGATCCAAAGTCGCGTTAAAAAGAAGTCAGAAAGGTTCCGGTACGATCGTTATTCACTTCAACGATGATGATTCTCTGAATCACATTCTGGACTTGATGCACAGTGATGATTAGAGTTTAGAATCTCAATTAAAAACGGATTGTGATACCTGTCTGAGCAATACTGGCTCCGTCATTGAACATGATTGGCTTAAATCTGATGGATAAATCATCGCTGACGTCAAACTCCTTGAGATGCCCATCGACGTATGCTTCGATCGTCTGTCCCAGCCAGGCAAAACTGAATATCACAATTGAGAGTTGCCTGTTTTTATTTGCCTCAGTGCGCAGGTTAAACAATTGGGTGGATGAGAGTCCATAAGGATCAGGATCTGTACCGGGGTTTGCGCTCATCTCGTCAGTCAGTGCATTGACATAACGCGTGTCGAGTTCACGATACTGATTGCTGGTGAATGCTACGAGAGTTCCCATCGTGCCTATAAGCCCCCATACAATGGGTGCCTTCCAATAGCTGCCATTGTAGATCTGGCCTGTACCTGGGATGATGAGTGAATAGAGTGCCGCTCTTCCCGGTGGGCCTTCAAACATATTTGCTTTAGGCCCCTCTACCGTCGGCACATCGTCATCATAGGCATTTTCTATTGTATCTGCCTCCATAGAGAAGCCATCTACCTGACTCATGCCAGGGTTTGCACTCAGGAAGAGAAAACATATAATTAAAATTCTGTACTGCACGGAATTAGAACGATTCAGGTAGTATAAAGTGATACGTCTGCAACAAAACGGCTACATCAGGCCAAAGATTTTTGCGTATTTCATCATTTCGCTGGTGTTGCTGATTTTTATTTTGCCTGTCATAATAGCCATCATGGGATTCAGGGATCCACTCAGTACTTTTTTCAGGTTTTCATGAGATGCTGAAACCACGCACTTCGGTTCTCCCTGAAGACCCTCTTCAAACTTTACTTCGCCATCCTTGATGCTGATCGTGGCCTGTGTCCCCTCGTCACCAGAAATATCAAAATGAAATAATGTTTCGACGCCTTCAATAGCATCAACTGGCACCTTGGCAGGTAAAGAGCTTAAAAATTCCTTTGCAGTCATGTTTGCGCTTTAAGTGTGTATTGGCCGACGCAACTTATTACATTGTGCTGCATTCTAACCTGATAGATTAGTGTAAAAGTAAGAAAGTCTGTTATGTCGCTAAGGATAGTATTTATGGGAACTCCTGAATTTGCAGTGCCATCACTTCGGGCACTCGTAACGGCAGGATACAATGTCGTGGGCGTGATCACTGCGACAGACAAGTTTGGTGGGCGCGGTAAGGGCAAATTGATCGAATCACCAATAAAGAGGTATGCTGTCTCACAAAATATACACGTCCTCCAACCAGCCAATCTCAAGAATACGGACTTCATTGAGAAACTGACATCACTCAAGGCCGATCTCCAAGTCGTGGTGGCATTCAGGATGCTTCCCGAGGTCGTATGGAATATGCCGGAAATGGGGACGCTCAATCTCCACGGCTCCTTGCTTCCGAAGTACAGAGGTGCAGCTCCAATCAATTGGGCAATCATAAATGGTGATACAGAAACTGGTGTGACAACTTTTCTATTGAAGCATGAGATCGATACCGGGGATATTCTACTTCAGCACAAAATGCCTATTCTGCATGATGACACGGCTGGTGATGTACACGATCGGATGATGGTGCTGGGAGCAAAGACGATACTTGACACGGTTAGGGGATTGGAAAATCACACGATCACATCTACAGCGCAAGACAATGCACTTACATCAAAGGCTCCAAAGATTTTTCACGAAACGTGTGCCATTGACTTCAATCAACCTGTGGAAGTGGTGTATAACTTTGTGCGAGGTCTGAGTCCATATCCGGCGGCATGGATGCAAATGGATGGCAAATCTCACAAAGTATTAACAGCTAAAATATCTTCTGACAATGGAAGGCCTGGTCAAATACTGACCGACAACAAGAATACCCTGACAATAGCTTGTGCACAAGGCGCATTACAGATCACGAGATTACAACAAGAGGGAAAAAGGAGGATGTCTGTCGTTGATTTTCTCAACGGTTATCACATCGTATCTAAAGAGGTTGGGTCCTGATGACGAAGTCCAATGTCTTGTTCATCAATAGCTTGATGATTTGCATATCAGGCAGAAGCTCTCCCGGCTCCTCCTCTACATCTTCAACATAGATATTTGGCTGCTCTACACGCATAGTGTCACTGACGCTGTTCAAATATGCAAATGACGCAATACTCAGTCCAAACATGATTGCCAGACCGAAGGCTTTGATTTGATATTTTCTTTTTGGTGTCAAAACGTGTTATTTTAATTGTTCTACAGTAATGACGCAACGAACTCGAAAAGGTTGCACTTGTGCTGTAAAATAATTCTTGCTAAAGATAAGGCAGTTGTCCCAATAATGTGCGACGTTAATAAATGTTTAACACTCATTCGTCTAAAACAAGGACTGAAGACACAAGATTTTTAGTGATCTCGTGTTGCGGATGACTCAGAATGTCCTGAGTTCTGCCTTTTTCTACAATCTGCCCTCCTGCCATCACAGCCACTTTGTCACAAATAAAGCGCACAGCATGCAGATCATGCGAAATAAAAATGAGCGATAACTTTCGCTCTGCGGTAAGCCTCTGAAGGAGCTCAAGGATGCGCGCCTGAACCGGAATATCAAGGCCGGCAATACATTCATCACAAATCAATAGTCTTGGATCAACACTCAGCGCCCTTGCAATTTGAACGCGTTGCCTCTCTCCTCCCGATAGTTTACCAGGTAGGCGATCGTAATACGCGCTGTCCAAATCTACGAGATGCATGAGTTCCATGACTTTGACACGTCTTTCCTCGGAATGCATTCTGTGATGCAGTTTGAGCGGTTCATCGATACTATATCCGACCGTACGGTGCGGATACAAGGCACTGTACGGATCCTGAAATATCATTTGAATCTCCTTGCGCAAAAAAGGATTCCCCGCATAATCGATCTTGTGATTTTCGAATGTCATTGTTCCCTTATCAGCGACCTCAAGTCCTGTGAGTAACTTCGCGAGTGTAGATTTACCGCTGCCGCTTTCACCGACTATTCCCAGAGACTCTCCGGGTGCGAGCTCAAGTGAGAGGTCATGTACTGCAACCACCTTCTGCCCTCTCTTGCCTCTGGCGGCAAAACTCTTGCTGAGGCCATCTATCTTCAGGATTGCAGAATCGGAGATTTTATCATTCTCGATATCGCCTGTTTTGGGGCTGCTGCTGGACAGCATTTTTTCAGAACCTTCAATCGTGTCTCCCTCATTTACGGATACAACGCGACCATCTTTTAAAGAAATTATCATATCGCACATTTTTGACAAGACGGTCCAGTCATGCGAGATGAGCAAGAGTGATGTGTTATTTTTTTTAACCCACTTGTCCATCAATGTCAGAATGTGCAATGTGGTCATTGTGTCCAATGCCGTAGTCGGCTCATCCGCAATCAGCAGCCTGGGCTTGTTAATGATTGCCATCACAATGATCACTCTCTGCAATTGCCCACCAGACAACTGATGCGGATACGAAATATCAATTCGCTGAGGATCTTCAAACCCCATTTCCTGCAATGTTTCAATACACAAGTCCTTCACTTCATTGCGAGACAATTTCTGTTCTTTAATCGCCTCCCGGATTTGAGCGCCACAAGTCATGGAAGGATTCAAACTGGAATAGGGATTCTGAGGAATGATTGCGACCTCTTTTCCCAGAATCAGACTGCGACCCTTATCGTTTTGGCTCAACAATTCAATGATATCACCCGTAGATCGATATCTGATATTCCCACTTACACGTGCTTCAGGAGGCTGACCCGACATAATAGTCCATGCCAGCATCGTCTTTCCCGATCCAGAAGGGCCGGCTATCCCGATGCGTTGTCCTGTGCGCACGCTAAAACTCACATCAGAGAGAATCGCGCTTTCTCCAATAGCAACAGTTAAGTTTCTTACGTCCAGAATTGTACTTTGATCCATAGATGCACCGTAGAGTGCCAAATTTAACATGATATTGTCAAACAGATTTTCTTCTAACTTCATTCTATGGCCAGACCACTCAAAATTGCAATTGTACAAAAGACGGCGATCTACCTTGATCTGGTGCGCAGCGTTACCCTTGCGCTCGAGATTATTGACGAATGTGCTACCAGAGGTGCTCAGCTCGTCGTATTTGGTGAATGCTGGCTTACAGGATATCCCGCATGGATAGATCACAGTACTGACTATACACGATGGGATGACCCTGTTACCAAATCCGTCTTTCAGAAGATGTATGCCAACAGTGTCAAAGTCGATGGTGATGAAATTCGGGCGATCTGTGATGCTACGCGGGAGCGCAACATTTGTATTTGTATAGGAATTAATGAGGTCAACAATGCACAGACTGGAACGATTTATAATTCTGTGTTAATTATTGATCAGGGAAATATCTTGCTTCATCATCAAAAGTTGATACCCACTTACACAGAGAAACTTTTGTACGGCCAAGGTGACGGACGCGGATTACGAGCTGTCGATACTTCTGTAGGACGCATTGGTGCACTCATCTGTTGGGAACACTGGATGCCCCTTGCCAGGCAGGCGATGCACATGAGTGGAGAGGAAATTCACATTGCACTCTGGCCTCAGGTGCATGACATGTTGCAGATAGCTTCACGACATTATGCATTTGAAGGGCGCTGTATCGTTGTCGCAGCGGGTCAGCTCATGAAGGCGGACCAGATGCCCACAGAATTAAAGTTGAAGGCTGATCCCGAGACCCTGCTATTGAATGGGGGAAGTTGTATTGTGGGAGCTCATGGCAAATACCTCATGGAGCCAGACACGTCGTGCGAAGACGTGCTTTACTATCAAATCGAAGATTTGGACACGATATATGGAGAAAAAATGACGCTGGACGTAAGCGGTCACTATCAACGTGATGATGTGTTTGAGTTTGCCATCAAAAATCAATCGTCTGGAATCTATAATCTGGATTCCAGACGATTGTAGATACTCTAGTTCTTCGCTTTGTGAAGACCGCCATCTTTCTCTACCACGATATAGGCATCCTTAAATCCTTGCTTGGCAGATTCTTTTCGCGCATGGTCAGCCGCCTCATAGGAACTGAATCCCCTGAGCAGCATGATTGTAAATTTGCCGGATTTGTACGTATCTACAGTACCGAGATGATCAACTTTGCTGGCGTCAAAAAATTCGGGACGGGAATACGTTCCCAGTCTTACAAGGTAATCCTGGTCTGACGTCTCTTTTACTACATTTTTCTCAGTAGGAGAAACCGGTGCGCTTATCGTTGGATTTGCTTTTACAATAAACGCATCAGGGTAGCCGGATTGCTTAATGCTTCTCAAGGCATTTTTTGCCTGAGTGGCATTGTTGTAGTATCCCACGCGAATTTTATACATCCCTTTCTCCTGATATTGCATGACCTTACCAATAGTAGACAGACTGCTATACTGATCGAGAGTTGTGGACTTTCTGATAGCCGCAATTTGCACAGCATACATACCCGCAGTCACAGTCTGTGTAGTCGGATTGTTTGTGTTTGTCTCACTTGCTACTGGCGTTGCACTCTTTGCCGCAGGTTTGTCTTGAGGAACACTTGCTTCACTTGCTCCTATTTCTTTTGACTCTGCTACACTACCATCACTCGTGCTCTGTGAATCAGAGGTCCCGGCTACATTACCTACAACAACAGTCCTTGTTGTCACGATTGTTTCAGGCTGCTGTGCCTGACCCGAAGGTGTGGTTTGAGCTTGGGAAGCAGAACTGTTCGCATTGTTTTTGTCTGTCAGGTTTCCCTCAGTTGCAGCTACGTCACCGCCTTCAGTCGTCAGTGATTTATCAATATATACATCATATTTAGCCGGTCCTTCGCCTGGCGCTTTGAGTGTCATCGCAAGATCCTTGTAGGTATCATGCGAAATAACAAGACTACTTGTTTCATTAAATCTCTGATGGATGATCACCTGACCTTTTTGATCCGTTGTCAGTGGTGCAGCTTTTGCTCCTTTATAAGAAATAGTGGCCCCGGCTATGGCATTTTCTCCATCCTGATCATAAACTGTCATGATGATCTCTTCATAAAGAGGTGTGCAATAATAGATGTCATAACCACCAGTTGTGCCAATTCTATTTGATGAGAAATATCCAATCTCCCTTGTGGGATCCCAGACAAAATCAATATCATCTTTCGGTGAATTGAGTGGATAGCCCATGGAGCGGACATTGTTCCACTGTCCTTCCTGACTTGTGGCTTTAAAAATGTCAAAGCCACCTATACCGGGATGTCTGTCGGAGGAAAAGAAGATCTTATGGTCCGAATAGAAAGGTGCAATCTCATTGCCTGACGTATTTACGACGTTCCCCATATTGTGCGGTGTGGTCCAGCCATCAAGTCCCCTGAAAGAGATATAAAGGTCCCAGCCTCCAAACCCTCCCGGGCGTGTACTAGCGAAGTACAAGACTGATCCGTCAGGTGAAAAAGAAGGATATCCGGTTGAAAATTCGTTTCCATTATGCTGAAAAGCTTTTACGTCACTCCACTCACCGTTGGAAGCAACTTTTGCGATATACAAACTCAGTTTGCCTGGTCGGTTATCAAAAAGCCGTTGCCCCTCTCTGAAATCACTTTTCTGATATGCCACCCACTTGCCATCTTCCGAGTATTTGACATGTGAAATGACTTCATCTCCCTGCGCTGCATTCTTGAAATGCTCCACATCATTAGCTCCATGTTTTTGAGCAATAAAGACTGCATTCACAGTACTCAGTGAATTTCGGCCATTCTTTGTCTTGCGCGGCTGCTCTATCGCAATATCAGTACGCAGAGAGCTGAAAAGGATATCATCGTGAAACAGAAAAGGCGCAAACTCCGAGCTACGGGAATTGACGGTCATCACACTGATTTCATAATATGGGTCTCCATGCATTTCAATACGTGCCACATCGCAGCTATGCACAAAGTATTCTGCCATAACGGGGTCATATTGTGCGAGCTTTTGATAGTAAAATTTTGCCTTGGCGTACAGACGCAATGATTTCAGGACATCACCGTATGCAATGAGATGCTCGGGCTTGACATCTTCGTTATCAATAATCTTCTCAAACCATTGTGAGGCCTTCAGATAGTTTTGCTGCTGGATGTAACACATGGCGATACTAGCAGGAATCTCCTGATTGTCAGGATCACTGGCGAGTGCCTGTTCGTACGATGAAATAGCCAGGCTATAATCACGCATATCAAACTGCATCTCGGCTTTTTGTATGTTACTCTGCGAAAATGCTGTGAATACCGAAGCACTAAAAAATAAACAGGTGATGTACAATTTCATGATGATCTCATTGCATTAGTTAAAAAAGGCATATATAATATACACCATTCAAAGCACTAATGTATGAAATATTATGATTATATGTATATATACGCAAGATTGCATGACGTAGTCGCCCGTTTACTTTTGGCTATCTCTTCACATTAATGTGTCGATGTATTGTCATATTTGTGAGTGCGACTTTGCCACTCTAGTTATCTTGTTAATTTTAAGCGGAGATAATCCTGACTTTTTCATATGCCGATGCGACAAATATTACACTTCTTCCTACTTATGAGTCTGCCACTAATGGCAGGAACCGTTCATGCCGAAGCGTCACCTGTAGATTTACTTTCGGGTGGTGATGGCTGTCCAAAGCCCAACCAGATCAACCTGGAAATGGTAGCAGATACTTCAGCCGTCCTGACGTGGCAGCAATCGGACTTAAACACTTCCGTGTTTGTCCGCGTGACTCTCGTGTCAGACACGACACAGATCTTAGAGTATCTGAATGTCTCAAGTCCTTTAGCTATTGGTCCATTGACCATGTGTGAGTTGTACGAAGTTGAGATCATGACCATGTGCGGAGACAGCAGCAGCGACTTTACAGCGCCGGTTACATTTCTGACAGATGGATGCTGCCGTATCCCTTCCGCATTTAACGCAACCACTGTAAGCGATACATTTGCCACATTCAGCTGGGACAATGTATTGCAAGCTGATTCTTTTGCAGTGCGCTACAAATTGACAGAAGATAAAGAAGAGACCTCCTGGATTCGCATGCATACGATAGAAGCATCAATCACTTTGGCGGATCTGGATTTTTGTTCTGAATACGATGTACAGATTCAAAGTCTCTGCGCTGGTGATTCTACAGGGTATTCCGGGAGCTACTTCCTGCAAACCCTGGGTTGTGGCATGTGTACGTCTTTGAACTATTGTGAAACAGGGGGAATTGATGCGACTTCAAGTTGGATTGACAGTATTTCATTTGCCAATATGCGCATGAAGACTGGCTCGAATGACGGGTATTTCGCTTATACCACGGAACAGACTGTTCTCGAACGTGGCAGAATGTATGATTTCTTTGTGGCACCTGGATTTGATGGTGACACTTGTGCCGCGTATATCAGGGTCTGGATGGATCTGGATCTGGATGGTTCGTTTAATGATTCGACAGAGTTATTGATGGACACGATAGATATGACCGGTCACGGTGTTGGCTCAAGCTTCATGTTGCACGATACGCTTCCTCGTGACATTACACGCTTGCGTATAGCGATGATGCCAGTGACTGCCTCCGATACAATTCCACCTTCTTCATGTGGATTATTCAATTTTGGTGAGGTTGAGGATTATTGTATCAGGGTGGACGAGCCATGTCCTCCGGCAGAGAATCTGGATACGGTATTCGTCGGGTTGACAAGTGCTACGATAAGCTGGACATCCGATACGACCGCTTTCGGGTATATCTATAGTTACAAAGTCGTGGGCGAGGCAGATGGTGAGCAGATGATAACGGGCGAGTCATTTGCCGAGCTTATGGATCTGGATGAATGTACCGAGTACGTCTTTAAGATTATCAGTGTTTGCGAGCAGGACACCAATAGCGCGACGCTGATATTCAAAACCAAGTGCGAAACTGCCGTTGAAGATTTGGCTCCATTGGTGCGCAATATGAAATTATACCCTAATCCATTCAACAATCAGTTTCACCTTGAATTGGAAGCCGTGGAAGCACTGCAGGGTTATATTCAGTTGTCTTCAATCACGGGTCAAATGTTGCACAGTGAGCGTCTTGATGTATTTGCCGGTGAGCGGATTGTGCGCGAGTTTGATGTGCTGCGGGAAGCACCTGCAGGTATTTACATTCTCGTGATTCAGACTGACAACAGGTTGCTGGCACGAAAACTTATCAAGACTGATAACTAATCTGATGGTGGT